>NZ_JBHUSG010000020.1:0-138428 GCF_042673745.1 Kitasatospora sp. NPDC057015 | reverse complement strand
GACTTTTGGCACGCTGTTGAGTTCTCAAGGAACGGACACTTCCTTCGAGCCACTCTCGTGAACTCTCCGGGCGCTTCGTTCTTTCGTGTTTCCAGTTTATCAGACGTTCTCCGCTCCGTTTACCGGAGTTTCGTTCATCCAATTCCCTGGGGCCTTTCGGCGCTCCCGAACTCTATCAGAGCTTCTCGGGCTGCTTTCCCCGCGAATCCGAACCTGAATCCGAATCCCTGCGGGTGAAGCGTGCTGCCACCGGGGCAACCCGGAGAACTGTACGGAGGCCGGGCGCCACAAGCAAATCGTCCCGTCCCGGGGCTCCGGGACGGGACGATCCGACGCACGGGGACGGTCAGACGCGGGCCATCTCCTCGGCGATCGCCGCCGCGAAAGCGTCGATGTCCGCCTCGGTCGTGTCAAAAGCGGCCATCCAGCGCACCTCGCCGGTGTGCTCGTCCCAGAAGTAGAAGCGGTACTGCTTCTGCAGCCGTTCACTGACCTCGCGCGGCAGCAGCGCGAACACGGCGTTGGCCTGGACGGGGCGGACCACGGTGACGCCGTCGATCCCGCGGACGGCCTCTTCGAGGCGGCGGGCCATGGCGTTGGCGTGGCTCGCGTTGCGCAGCCAGAGGTCGCCGGCGAGCAGGGCCTCGAACTGCACGGAGACGAAGCGCATCTTCGAGGCGAGCTGCATCGACATCTTGCGCAGGAACTTGATGTCGCGGACCCGGTCCGGGTTGAGGACCACCACGACCTCACCCATCAGCAGGCCGTTCTTGGTGCCGCCGAAGGACAGCACGTCCACACCGGCGTCGGTGGTGAAGGCGCGCAGCGGCAGGCCGAGCGAGGCCGCCGCGTTGGCCAGCCGCGAGCCGTCCACGTGCACGAGCATGCCGTGCTGGTGGGCGTGGTCGCAGATCGCCTTGATCTCGTCCGCCGTGTAGAGCGTGCCGAGCTCGGTGCTCTGCGTGATGGAGACGGCGAGCGGCTGGGCCCGGTGCTCGTCGCCCCAGCCCCAGGCCTGCTGGTCGATCAGCTCGGGGGTGAGCTTGCCGTCCGGGGTGGGGACGGTGAGCAGCTTGATCCCGGCGATCTTCTCGGGCGCTCCGCACTCGTCCACGTTGATGTGCGCGCTCTGCGCGGCGATCACAGCGCCCCAGCGCGGCAGCAGCGCCTGGAGGGCGACCACGTTGGCGCCGGTCCCGTTGAAGACGGGGTAGGCCTCGGCCCGGTCGCCGAAGTGCTTGCGGAAGACCTCCTGCAGGTGGGCGGTGTAGTCGTCCTCGCCGTAGGCGACCTGGTGGCCGTCGTTGGCGAGCGCTATCGCGGCCAGGACCTCCGGGTGCACGCCGGCGTAGTTGTCGCTGGCGAAGCCCCGCACGGCGGGGTCGTGGTGGCGCACCGCGTCGGTCGCCGGGGCGGAGGGGGTCATCGGGCTGTCAGCCACAGGTGCTGTCCGTTCAGTTCTGCTGCCGGGCGGTCCCAGAGGCCCGCCAGGGTGTCGGCGAGGTCGGCGGTGTCGGTGAAGCCGGCGAACTTGGCCTCCGGCTTCTCGGCCCGCATCTCGGGCGAGACCAGGGCCTTGATCACCAGGATGGCAGCCGCCGCGGTCGGCACGCCGTCCCCGGAGGTCGTCTCCTTCTTGAAGGAGTCGGCCATCGCCAGGGTCCAGGCCTCGCTCGCCGCCTTGGCGGCGGCGTAGGCGGCCCCGCCCGCGGTCGGCTTGTGGGCGGACGACGCCGAGACGATCGCGTACCGGCCGGACTCGCTGCGCAGCAGCGCGGGCTGGAAGGCCAGCGAGGTGTGCTGGAGGGTGCGCACCACGGTGTCGTGCAGGAAGTCCCAGTCGTCGATGCGGGTCTCGAAGAAGGTCTTGCTGCCGCGCCAGCCGCCGACCAGGTGGAAGACGCCGTCGACGTGGCCGTGCTCGGCCTCCAGGTGGTCGGCCCAGTCGTGGACCTCCTGCGGGTCGAGCAGGTCGATGACCTGGCCGCTGATCTTCGCGCCGGGTACGGCGGTGCGGACGGTGTCGAGCGCCGCTTCGAGACGCCGGGGGTCGATGTCGGCGCCGATCACGGTCGCACCGTCGGCGGCGAGCCGGCGCAGCACAGCCTGGCCGGCGGGGCCGCTGGCCCCGGCGACGGCGATCACCTTTCCACTGAGGGCGCTCATGCGGCGACCCCCTGGATGCCCGCGCCGGTGATGCCGGTGGTGGCGGCGATGACGCCGCTGAGCTTCTTGGAGAGCGCCTCGAAGAACATGCTCAGCGGGAACTCGTCGGGCAGCACGGCGTCGCACAGGGCCTTGTTGAGCGCCTTGCCGTCGGTGACGTCGAGCGGCAGCGCGTCGGGACCCTTCGCCCAGGTGGAGGCGGGGTGCGGGGTGAGGTAGCGGGAGACCAGCTGGTAGGCGGCGATCCAGTGGGCGGTCTTGGGGCGGTCGATCCCGTCGCGGTAGAGGGTCTCGATCTCGCCGCAGAGCGCGTTGGTCACGTCGGCGACGCGGTCCCAGTCGATGCTGAGGCGGTTGTCGCGCCAGCGCAGCGCGTCGTGCTTGTGCAGGTAGGCGAAGAGGAGCTGGCCGCCGAGGCCGTCGTAGTTGCGCACCCGGTCACCGCTGACGGGGAAGCGGAACATCCGGTCGAAGAGGATCGCGTACTGGACGTCGCGGCCCTGGGCGTAGCCCTCGGCCTCCAGTCGGACGGCCTCCTTGAAGGCGGTCAGGTCACAGCGGAGCTCTTCGAGGCCGTACATCCAGAACGGGCTGCGCTGCTTGATCATGAAGGGGTCGAACGGCAGGTCGCCGTGGCTGTGGGTGCGGTCGTGGACGAGGTCCCACAGGACGAAGGTCTGCTGGGCGCGGTCCTGGTCCTGCAGCAGGCTGGCCGCGTCGGCGGGGATCTCCAGGCCGAGCAGGTCGACGGCGCGCTCGGTGACGGCGCGGAAGCGGGCCGCCTCGCGGTCGCAGAAGATGCCGCCCCAGGTGAAACGTTCCGGCGCCTTGCGCACGGCCACGGTCTCGGGGAAGAGCACGGCGGAGTTGGTGTCGTAGCCGGCCGTGAAGTCCGTGAAGGTGATCGGTACGAACATCGGGTTGTCGAAGCGGGTGCGCTCCAGCTCGGCCAGCCAGTCGGGCCACACGACGCGCAGCAGGACGGCTTCCAGGTTGCGGTCCGGGTTGCCGTTCTGGGTGTACATCGGGAAGACGACCAGGTGCTCCAGTCCGTCCTCACGCTGGGCGGCGGGCTGGAAGGCCATCAGGGAGTCCAGGAAGTCGGGCTCGCGGTAGCCGGTCTCCGCCCACTTGCGCAGGTCCGCACCCACCGCGGTGAGGTACGCGGCGTCGTGCGGGAAGAACGGCGCGAGCTCCGCGACCGCGGCCAGCACGGTTTCGAGCAGCGGGTCGACGGTGTGCCGCTGGACGGCGGCCAGGTCGATGGAGCCGTCCTTGGACTGCAGCGGGCGCAGCGCCTCGACGGCCTCCTTCAGTCTCAGCCAGGCCGGGTGGCCGGCGTTGGTCTGCTCGGAGGCGTCGGCCGCCACAGCGAGCCTCGGCGAAAGATTCTGCATCTCTGACTCACTTCGACAGGAGTTATTTCGACGGATACACCATAGATACAGGAGGTTCTCCTGTTCAAGGGGGGTCGGAGGGTGAGGTCGGCCACCGGCGCCGTGGGGAGCCGCGACGGGGGCGGGCGGGACTGGGCCGTGTACGGACGTTCCGGGCCGCGGTGGCCGTCGGTCCGGCCACCGTCCGACGGGCCGACCGACCCGGCGTCCTCGGGCCGGGTGGGTGGCGGCGGCTCGTGGCGGTCGCCGGGGCCCGCTCGGGGTGGCGCGGTGACGCTGCCGTACGCCACGCGTGAGAGGGGCCGTACGCCGACCTTGCCGCCTGCGTTCCGGCGGCGCCACCGGGGAGCCCGGGCGACGGGAACGGCATCGGCCGTGCCCCGGGCCGGCGCCGCCGCGGGCCGCCCGGCGCCGGTGCCGGAGGCGGGGTTGCCGAAGGCCTGGCGCGGTCGGTGCCGCGCGGGCGCGCGAGGCGGATGGGCCGCGGCTGCCGCACGCCTGCGCCGGGAGGGCCGCAGGGCCCTTCCCGGTGCCAAACCTGTCCGCTGGGGCTGGGGTTCGGAGCAGAACGGCCCACGTCACCTCCGTGCGCCCTCCACGCGCCCTGCTGAGCGCGCCCCCCGACCACTGATCGTGGACGGTACGCCCGGACGCGCCGGTCGAGAGGGGCACCGATGCACGGACCAGCCCTCGTCAGCTGGCTGCTGGCAGCACTCACGGCCGCCGCGGGCACCTACTGCCTGAGCCGGCTGCGCGACCCGTCCTGCGAGCAGCCGGGTGCGGCCGACCGGCCCGGCCTGTTCGGCCACGAATCGAACGCCGCCGAGGCCCTGATGGGCCTGGGCATGGCGGCGATGGCGGTCACCGGCGGCCTGGTCCCGCCCGCGCTGTGGGCCTGGCTGTTCGGCCTGCCCGCCGCGGGCTTCCTCGTCGCCGCCCTCGCCCCGGGCCCGCCGGCCCGCCGGGCCCACCGGCTGCACCACGCGATCGGCGCGCTGGCGATGACGTACATGGCGCTCGCGATGGCCGGCGCCGCCGGCGCCCACGCCCATCACGCGGCCGGCGGCGCGGGCCTGCCCCCGCTCACCGGCGGCCTGCTGCTGTACTTCGGCGCCTACACCCTCTGGGCGGGCAGCCGGCTGCTGGCCACGCCGTCCGGGGTGCTGCGCAGCGGCACCGCCGGGCTTCCGCAGGCGTGCCGGCTGACGATGGGAATCGGCATGTTCGCGATGCTGCTGACGCTCTGACGCGGGCCCGGGCGGCCCGCCGCCGCGGGCTCCGCGGCGGCCCCGGGGGCGGCTGCCCGGGGGTGGCCGGTTCGAGCGGGCCGCCTCCCCCGCCGGGCCGGGTGTCCTTGGTCACCACTGGCCGGAAGTCGTTCCGCGGAGACTGCTGAGCGCATAGGTTGACGGGGAGCGCATTGTCGCGTTCCGTGCGTACTGGGGGAGCCCCTGCCATGACGGCCCTGCTCGGCCTCTTGTTGCTCGGACTGCTGCTGTCGACCGTCGCCCCGCGCCTGCTGGCCCGGGCACGGTGGGTCGAACGGGAGCCCGTGCTGGGGTTGTTGGTGTGGCAGTGCCTGGTGGTCGCCGTCCTGCTCTGCTGTCTGCTCGCCCTGCTGCTGGCCACCTCCGCCGCACTGCCGGGGCTGCGGGTCCTGCTGTTCTCCGCCGCGCCGCACGGCGTGGAGGCCGCGTACGGCCTGCAGGGCGCCGAGGGGTGGGGCCGGCTCTGCGCGGCGCTGCTTGCCGCGGGCGGGCTCCAGACGCTCTTCGCACTCACCCGTGAAGTGCGCTCCGCGCGGGCGCTGCGCGATCACCGGCACGCGGAACTGGCCCACCGGGCGCCGGAGTTGCCGGCCTCGATGGGCGGTGTGCGAGGCCGCCGGCGGCGCCGCGAGCGGCTGGTGGTGCTGGAGAACCTGAAGCCCGAGGCCTGGTCGCTGCCCGGCCACGGTGCCCGGCTGGTGGTCACCACCGGCGCCATCCAGCAGCTCACCGACCGGGAGCTCGCCGCCGTACTGAGCCATGAGCGCGGGCACGTCCGGGCGCGGCACCACTGGCTCTCGCAGTGCGCGCAGGCGCTGGCCACCGGGTTCCCCGGTGTCGGGGTGTTCAGCGCGTTCCGCGACCAGGTCGGCGAGCTGGTGGAACTGGCCGCCGACGACCGGGCCGCGCGGCGGCACGGGCGGACGACCACGGCCCTGGCGCTGGCCGAACTCAACCTGGGGCGCGGGGTGTTCGGCTCCTGCCCGCCCGGTCTCGCGCAGTCCCCGAAGCGGGTGGACCGGCTGCTGTCCGACCATCCGCGGCTGCCCGTCTCGCACCGCCTGCGGCTGACGGTCGCGGCGCTGGCCGCGCCGGTGGCGGCCGTGCTGCTGGCCGCCGCGCCGGGGATCGCCGCGCTGCTCTGAGCCCGTGGCGCCCCCGCGCAAGGGGCGGGCCGCGGGCGCGGGGGAAGGAAGGACGGTGGCGACCGGCGCGCCGGTCGCGCGTGGCGGCGGCTACGCCGGAGCGGCGGCCGATCCGCCCGCGCTCGCGGAGGCCGGCGCGGGGCCCGGGCCCAGGACGCGGGCCAGCACCTCGCGGTGCAGCGGGCGGGCCTGGTCGTAGCGGAGGCGGCCGGCGTCGGTCAGCGTCACGTAGATGCCCCGGCGGTCGAGCTCGCACATCGCCCGGGTGACCAGCCCGGCCTTCTCCAGGCGGCCGATCAGGCGGGACAGCGCGCTCTGGCTGAGGTGGACGGTGCAGGCGAGCTCCTGGACGCGGAGCATCCCCTGCTGGGCGCGCTCGCCCTCGGCGAGTCGCTCCAGCACCTCGAACTCGCTCATCCCGAGGGCGTGCCGCTCCCCCAGCTCGCGGTCGAGGGCGCAGGCGGTCGCGGCGTGGCGGGCCAACAGGTCGCGCCAGCCGGCCACCAGTTCGGCCTCGTCGGCCGGGTCGAGTTGGGACACCTGGCCAGGCTAGCACATGCCCGGGAACTTAATGCGTTCACACTATATTTACTTGCATTGATTGCACGTGCATGTAGTGTCCTCCCCATGACCGCTCCAAGCCGCTCCGGCTCAACCGCCGACCTCAGCAAGCCGTCTGACCTCCCGTCGGACCCGGGTCAACACTGGACACCCCGCCTCTGGGGCACCCTCGTCGTCCTCTGCGCCGCGATGTTCCTCGACGCCCTCGACGTCTCGATGGTCGGCGTGGCCCTGCCCTCCATCGGCACCGACCTGCACCTGTCCACCTCCGCCCTGCAATGGGTCGTCAGCGGCTACGTCCTCGGCTACGGCGGGCTGCTGCTGCTCGGCGGGCGGGCGGCCGACCTGCTCGGGCGGCGCCGGGTCTTCCTGGTCGCCCTGGGCGTCTTCGCGGCCGCCTCGCTGCTCGGCGGCCTGGTCGACGACGGCGGGCTGCTCATCGCCGCCCGCTTCCTCAAGGGCGTCAGCGCCGCGTTCACCGCCCCCGCCGGGCTCTCGATCATCACCACCACGTTCCCGGAGGGCCCGGCCCGCAACCGGGCGCTGTCCATCTACACCACCTGCGGCGCCAGCGGCTTCTCGCTCGGCCTGGTGCTCAGCGGCCTGCTCACCTCGGCCGGCTGGCGCTGGACCTTCCTGATGCCCGTCCCGGTGGCCCTGCTCGCCCTCGCCTTCGCCGTCCGGCTGCTCCCCCGCCAGGCCCGCGACGAGCGCGGCGGCGGCTACGACGTGGCCGGCGCGATCACCGGCACGCTCTCCGTCCTGCTGCTCGTCTTCACCGTCACCGAGGCCCAGGGCGCCGGCTGGCTGAGCCTGCGCACCCTCGGCTCGCTGGCCGCCGTCGTGGTGCTGACCGCGGCCTTCCTGCTGATCGAGCTGCGCACCGCGCACCCGCTGGTGCGGCTCGGCATCTTCCGCAACGGCGGGGTGGCCCGGGCCAACCTGGTCGCCCTCACCCTGATGGGCTCGTACGCCGGGTTCCAGTTCATCGTCACGCTCTACCTCCAGCGGCTGCTGGGCTGGTCGGCCCTGCAGATGGCCCTCGGCCTGCTGCCGGCCGGCGCGCTGGTCGCCCTCTCGGCGACCAGGATGGGCGCGATCGTCGACCGCTTCGGCACCGGCAGGCTGCTGCCCGTCGGGATGCTCTCGCTCGCCCTCGGCTACGCCGGCTTCCTGCGGCTGGACGAGCACAGCGGGTACGTCACGCTGGTGCTGCCGAGCATGATCCTGCTGGGCATCGGCTTCGCGCTGGCCTTCCCCTCGGTGAACATCGCGGCCACCGACGGCGTGACCGACGACGAGCAGGGCCTCGCCTCCGGACTGGTCAACAGTGCCATCCAGGTCGGCAGCGCGATCGTGCTGGCCGTGGCGACCGCGGTGATCACCGCGGGCAGTGGTGGCGGCGAGAGCGCCCGGGCCCAGCTGGACGGCTACCGGCCCGCCCTGTGGCTGGTCACCGGCGTCGCCGTGCTGGGCCTCGCGGTGGCGACGGCGGGCGCCGTGATCGAGCGGCGGAGGAGGTCAATTCCGCTGCCGGTGCCCGACTATGATTACCCCTCGGCGCAGCAGGCCACCCAGGCCGGCTCCGAGGTACTGGCCGAGCGCTGATCCGCGCATCGCTCTTGCGACGACGACCCGGAACGGGTCTGAAGGACGGCGCCGGCTCCACCAAACCCCCGTGTTGGTGGAGCCGGCGCCTCCGTACGGAGCCGGCCCGCCGTACCTCTGGAGCCCAGAGTGCGGCGGCCTCGGCGCGTTGCCCGGCCAGTATATTGGCCGGGAGCCAACGAACGTACGGAGCAGACACGATGGCACCTCGCGGGGATTCGGTCAACGAGGAAATGCGCCAGCGCTCCCGTCGCCGCATCATGCGGGCCACCGTCGAGCTCGTCGACCAGCGCGGATACGCCGGCACCACGCTCACCGACATAGCCGAGCGGGCCGGGCTCGCCCGGGGTCTGCTGTCGTACTACTTCGACGGCAAGCGGCTGCTGATGCAGTCGGCCACGCACCGGCTGATGCACCTCGAACTCTCCTCCGCCCTGGCCGAACTGGATCCCGCCGCGGGCCCGGAGGAGCGGCTGGCGCGCGCGATAGACGCGGTACTGGGGCTGGCGATGGAACACCCCCGGGTGATGCGCTCGCACCTGGCCCTGATCCTCGACCCGGACGTCGGGGCCTTCGTCAAGGACCCGGAGCAGCAGCGGTTCGGGGCGATCCTGCAGGAGCTGCTGCGCGACTGGGGCGCCCCGGATCCGCCCGCCGAGCACGCGGTGCTGCGCAGCGCCCTGATGGGCGGCTGCATCGGGGTGCTGCTGCCGGGCGCGGAGCTGCCGCTGGCACCGATCCGGGCCGACCTCTTCGGCCGGTACGGCCTGCCCTGGGCGATGGGCTGTCCACCGCAGCCGCAGCCGCCGGAGCGCACGAGGCCGCCGGCCCGGGCCTGAGGGACTCCAGGAGGGCCGGTGCGGGCCGTCGGGCGCCCTGACGCGGGCGCGGCGGGCCCACCCGGCGCGGGGAGCCCGCCCGGGCTGTCAGGAACCCGCCAGGGGGCCGTGGGGCGAACGGCCCGGCGGCCGGTCCGTCAGCGCTCGGCCAGGATCGAGGTGAGCAGGTCGATGGTGCGCTCCGGCGTGAGGCTGTCCACGCAGAGCCGTTCCATGACCTGGATGTAGGCGTCGACGTCGTCGCGCTTGTCGAGGTAGAGCGCGCTGGTCAGCTGCTCCAGGTAGACGACGTCGGCCAGGTCCTGCTCGGGGAAGCGCAGGATCGAGAACGCGCCGCTCTCGCCGGCGTGCGCCCCGAAGCGGAAGGGCATCACCTGGATGACCACGTTCGGCTGCTCGGCGATGTCGATCAGGTACTGGAGCTGACCGCGCATCACCTTGGGGCCGCCGACCGGGCGGCGCAGCGCGGCCTCGTCGATGACCGCCCACAGGCGCGGGCTGTTGCCGTCGGTGAGCAGCTTCTGACGGCGCAGTCGGAGGCTGACCCGGCGCTCCAGCTCGTCCTCGCTGATCACCGGGCGGCTCTGGCCGAAGACGGCGCGGGCGTACTCCTCGGACTGCAGCAGCCCGGGGATGAACTGCACCTCGTAGGTGCGGATCAGGGTGGCCGCCTCCTCCAGACCGACGTAGGTCTGGAACCAGCCGGGCAGCACGTCGTTGTAGCTGTGCCACCAGCCGGACTTGTTGGCCTCGCGGACCAGGCCGAGCAGGGCTTCGCGCTCGGCGCCGTCGTTGACCCCGTACAGGCTGAGGAGGTCGGCGACGTCACGCTCCTTGAAGCTGACCCGGCCGAGCTCCATTCGACTGATCTTGGATTCGGACGCGCGGATGGCGTACCCGGCGTCCTCTCGGGTGATGCCTCGGCCTTCGCGGAGCCGGCGGAGCTGGGAGCCGAGGAGGATCCGGCGAACCATCGAGCCGCCGCCCGGCTGAACTGTGGTCATGCGGTCCAAACCTCCACCTTGGGCAAACAGCGCACAGTCTGCCATCAGTTGAGCGCTCTCGGTGCCGGTACTGACGGATGTATCTATCAGTTCCGCACCTCCAGCACCAGGATGCACGTGCATCCGGCGCATGCATATGCCAATAGTGCGACTGCACGTGAATCGACTCTTGCATCTGCAGTGAGCGCAGAGGACCATGGTGCACGTGCACCTGCACATCCCTGGCATTCCCGCGGGCACCGCGTCGACCCCACGCGCTACTCCGCACACCAGCCCGGCAGCGCTGCGGCGCGACCGGGCACTTGTGTGCGCGCAAGGGCCGTACGAGGTGGCAACCCAACGGCCGAGCGAGTCGGAGGTGACCGGCATGACCCCGGCGGGTCCAGCCGTGTCGGCCCCCTTATGGGAGGAGCTCTTCATGGGCACCGGTACGGCCTTGGCGGTCGACCCCCACGTGGTCACCTGTACGCTCGCTCCCCGCTACGAAGCCGTCAGAACCGCGCGCGACTTCGCAAGAACGACGCTCCACCGCTGGGGACTCGGTGACCTCTTCGACGATGTCGCACTGGTCGCCTCCGAGCTCGTGACCAATGCACTGCGGCACGCCGTCGGCGCCCGGCCCGATCCGGGCCACCTGGCAGCCGACCTCACCGCGATCCCCACCCAGGCCGGTCCGCAGCAGTCCATGGACGGACGACTGCCGATCCGGATAAGCCTGGTCCACCGCGCCCCGCAGGTCGTGTGCGCGGTCAGCGACCCCAGTAGTACCGGGCCGGTCGCCCGGGAGGCGGACTTCGTCGCCGAATCCGGCCGGGGCCTGCACCTGGTGGACTCCTTCAGCCGCTCCTGGGGCTGGCACCCCCTGGCCGGCGCCGGCAAGGTGGTCTGGGCGCTCTTCGAGGCCGAGGATCCCGCGGCCGCCCAGGAGGTCGTCGGACGACACCGGCGCTCGGCCTGACGGTGCGACGGGACGGCGGCGACGGCTCCGGTCGGCCCGGGCGGTACGGGGCGAGCGGTAATAGGAGGGGCCGACGGCTCGAAGGCCGGCCGCGGCAGCACGCCGGAGATCACCACCTCCGGCCCGCCGGACACCGGCCGGCGGGGAGCGGCGCGAGCCGCCCCGGACCGGGCACCCGCCGGACGGCGGACACCGACCGGTCCCGCGGGACGCGGGGGGCGGACCCCGCGGCGTCCCGGTACGACAATGGCCGTCGTGGTGTCAGCACCCACGACGGCCCCCTGGACCACGGCGACGGTGAACCGGCGCCAGAACGCCGGGTCCCACGGCCCCGAACATCACGGCGCCGGGCGTCACAGCGCCAGGTGGTCGAACTCCCCGTCCTTGGCGCCGAGCAGCAACGCCGCTATCTCGGCCCGCGTGTAGATCAGTGCCGGGCCTTCCGGGAAACGGGAGTTGCGCATGGCGACATCACCGCCGGGCAGTGCGGCGAACTCGACGCAGTTGCCCTGGGAATTGCTGTGACGGCTCTTCTGCCAGACCGCTCCCTCCAGGTCCGCAGCCGCCATGCCGTTGTACGTGTGGTGCATAGAAATCTCCCGAAGAGACCGGAGTAGTCGTCCAGTTCGGCGCGCGGCGTGCTCGGCCGCGATCCACTGGCCCGGCCCCCCTGCCGGCCCGGCACACGCCTCACTTGACGTGATGATAGCTCCAGTGCACGTGCATCAGCACGGGACATTGCAGGTGCACGAGATGCCACCGAGTGTGATGCAACCGTGTGCACACGAGATGGGTCGACGGTACGCAAGGGGACAAACCACCCGAGTCGCCAGCCGATCGCTCACCGCCCGTAGGCGACCCCCCGCGCAATGTTGATCTTCGACTGCCGGGAGTCGCACATTCGTGACCCACAGTCAGTCGGTCGACCTGATGTGATACATGTCACTCGATCACCGGGAGCCCCACGGGTCACCCCCTCGGGATCCGACCCGGAGGGCCACCTTCCCGACGGGTATGTCGCCCTATGCCCGAAATGACGGCATGCTCACTCGTCGATATCGGCAGCCGACTGCGACTCTTCCCTGTAGATGTCCTACGATCTCCGCCATGAGCACCGCAGCCATCCCGGGCGCGCCACTGCCCGTCCGCACTCCAGGCTCCCGTGCGCGGGGGCGCCATCGTCGACCCGAGCGCCCCGAGATCCCGGCCGGTTCCCCGGCCCTCGTGCTCGCCGTGCCCGCCACCGCGGGCCCCGAGTCCCGGCCCGTCGTCGACGAACTCCTCTCGATCGTCCGCAGCGAGCAGTCCGGCGTCGAGGCCGCCGCCGCCTACCTCGCCGGCGGCTCGGACGAGGACTCCGGCCCCACCGTCGCCGAGCTGATCGCACAGGCCCTCACCGCCGGCCGGCCCGCGCCCGTGGTCGTCCCGCTGCTGACCGGCCCGCACGGCTTCCTCACCGACCTGCACGAGCTGGCCGCCGGAAGCGGCGCCGCCGTCACCGACGTGCTCGGCCCGCACCCGCTGCTGGCCGAGGCCGTCCACGTCCGCCTCTCCGAGGCCGGCCTGGCCCGCGCCGACCGCGCCCGGCTGTTCGCCATCGCCACCGCGGCCGACGGCGTGGTGCTCACCACCGTCGGCGGCGAGGAGGCCGCCGCGGCCGCCGGCATCACCGGCGTGCTGCTCGCCGCCCGGCTCGCCGTGCCCGTGGTCTCCGCCGCCCTCGACGTGCCCGGCTCGGTGGCCGCGGCCGTCGAGCACCTGCGCTCCACCGGCTCCCAGCGCCCCGCGCTGGCGCCGCTGGTGATCGGCCCGGAGGCCGACCCGGAGCTGCTCGCCACCGCCGCCGAGGAGACCGGCTGCCCCAGCGCGGCCCCGCTCGGCGCCTACCCGACGGTCGGCCAGCTGGTCGCCTCCACCTACCTCTCCGCCCTCGAGGTGGCGCTGGCCGAGCTGGAGCAGGCGCGCGAGCACGAGCCGGAGCACGAGCAGGCCTCGGAGTAACGGCCGCTCGCACACCGACCACGCCTCAGGGGCCCCGGACTCGTCCGGGGCCCCTGAGGCGTACCGGGTGCGGCGTACCCGGGCCGGCCACCGCCCCGCCGGCCGTCGAGCGACCCTCACGGCCCCGGCCGCGCCCGGAGGCCGGGTCGGCCGTAGCCCCGCACCGCTCCCCCGATGTCGCCGACCCCGCCGACGCCGCCCCGGAGAGGCCGAGCACGGTGCGGACGGAGCCCGCGACCGGCGGCGCCGCGGGGCGGGAGTTGACGGCGCCACACCTGCGGCACCGCCTCCCGGCACCGGGATACCCACACCCGGTCGCCTGCGACCGTGCACAGCTGACGTCGGCTCCGCTGATCGACCGGCGGACGGAGGGGACCACGGCCAGTCAGGAGGCCGCCCGGCGGCCGGTCACCCGATGCCCGCGACGGATGAGGGGCTGCTGCGCCACCGGGCCGGCCCACGGTCCGCGGCGGTGGACGGTGGACGGTGCACGGCGGTGGACGGTGCGCGGCGGTCGCCGCCGCGCACCCGGCACGAACCCGGCACGCCGGACCGGCCCGGACGGACCGGCGGGGGCCGAGCCGGGTCGGACGGCCGGACGGCGGCAGTGGTCGACACGGCAGTGGTCGACACGGCGGCGGCCGTCGAGGGCAGCGACCGTCCGCACTCCCTCGCGGTCGTGATCGCGGCTCAGCTCCGGCGACTTGGCAGCCTTCGAGATGGTTTGCCCGTTTTGATAGAGCTTGTCCGACACGAAGAATCTGCATCCGCCGTCACCGTCGCACCCCTCGGAGGGTCGATCGAGCGGCGCTCTGCGGTAGCGCGTGCCGAACTGTCAGCAAATGCCCGATTAAGCCGGACTGTCGCGTTGTACCAGATTGCACCGAGGGGACTTCGGGCCCGGCGACCGGCATCCCGCCCTCCGGTTGCGGACTCCCGGCGGCCGTGGTTCCGTGCCCGCCGACGAGTCGGCGGAGCCCCTCGACCGGCTCCCTGAAGGACAGGCAGAACGCTCCACGGGCAAGGGACTTGCCCGATTCCGACTTGTTTTGATCAAGACGACCCATGGGGCACAAGGGATCCGAGGGTCCAGTGACGAGCGTCACACATGTTTGCGGTTTGAGTTTAAGTCTGCTTAACGTGCTCCCCGTTCGTGGTCACACGGACCCAGTTCATCCGCAACGCCGAGGCCTGCCGTCGGATGCGCTGGCAGCGCGATTACGCACCACGGCAGGCGCGGGGGACCCAGGTAAGTCGCCCCGGACCGGTCCCGCACCGGTTCAGGGGCTAGGGGTGAAGCCGTGCTCCGCACGGCCGGGCAACTCCAGCCCGAATCCGACAGCTCACCTCGCAGGCGTGGGAGAGGAACATCTTCATGCTGCCCACCAACGGCACCCGTCTGTCCAGCCGCACCGCCCGCCGCGTGATCGCCGCCGTTGGCGTGGCAGGCGTCGGTCTCACCATCCCCTGCCTCACCGCCGGTGTCGCCAGCGCCGCCTCCGTGGCCACCTGGGACAAGGTCGCCCAGTGCGAGAGCGGCGGCAACTGGAGCATCAACACCGGCAACGGCTTCTACGGCGGCCTCCAGTTCACCAACAGCACCTGGGCCGAGTTCGGCGGCACGGCGTTCGCCTCGCGCGCCGACCTCGCCACCAAGGACCAGCAGATCGCCACCGCCGAGAAGGTCCTCGCGGTGCAGGGCCCCGGCGCCTGGCCGGTCTGCTCGATCCAGGCCGGCCTGACCAAGGGCGGCACCCCGGCCGCCGTGGACACCGGCGCCCCGGCCGCGGCCAAGCCCGCCGCCCCGGCGACCACCGCCCCCGCCGCCCAGACCCCCGCCCCGGCCGCGCAGGCGCCCGCCAAGAGCGACAGCTCCAAGGGCTCCTCCGACTCCTGGTCCGGCAACAAGTCCTGGTCGGGCCAGTGGTCCAAGGACGACCGCCGCACCTACACCGTGATCGCCGGCGACTGGCTGTCCGCCATCGCCGACAAGAACCACGTCCAGGGTGGCTGGGAGCGGCTGTACGAGCTCAACAAGTCCGTCCTGACCGAGGGCCCCGACTCCATCTACCCGGGCCAGCACCTCGCCCTGGGCGGCGAGAGCGCCACCAAGGCCTCCGACAGCTCGGACTCGGCCAAGAAGTTCGACTGGTTCAACAAGTCCGACTCGGCCTCCACCACGAAGACCACCTCGGCCAAGCCGGCCGCCGCCGAGACCACCGCCCCGGCGGCCCCGGCCGCGTCCGCCCAGGCCCCCGCCGCCTCCGGCAGCATGGCCGCCGCGGTCTCCTTCGCGCAGTCGAAGGTGGGCCAGGCGTACATCTACGGCGGCACCGGCAACGGTGGCTGGGACTGCTCGGGCCTGACCCAGGCGGCCTTCCGCGCGGCCGGGATCTCCATCCCGCGCGTGGCCGCCGACCAGGCCGCCGCCAGCACCCACGTCTCGCTGGACAACCTGCAGCCGGGCGACCTGCTGTTCTGGTCCAACAACGGCAGCGACTCGGGCGTCTACCACGTCGCGATCTACACCGGCAACGGCAGCTACGTCGAGGCCGCCAACCCGAGCGCCGGTGTCCGCACCGAGACCATCGCCAACTGGGCGCCGGACTTCGCCGGCCGGATCTGATCCGTCGCCCCACCCCCATGCCGTGCCCATCCGTGGGATCCCGCCCGTCCAGGCCCCGTTCGAGCCGAGATGGACGGGTGTGATCCCACGGTGGTGAGCGGCGCCTGACGCCGCCGCACGAACGCCGCCGCCCCGGGAGAGTCTGGTCGCTCTCCCGGGGCGTCGGCATGCCCGGACACGGGGACCGGACACCGGCAGTGGACACCGGTACCGGACGGAGGCAGGGCCAAGCCCTCGGGGGGTGCCGGCGGGACGTCCTCACCGGCCCGGGGACCGCGACGACACGGGCCGCGCAGGACGACAGCGGACGGCAACGAGCCGGGGAGGACATCGGCGGACGGCAACGGGCAGCTCCGGCGGTGATGGCCAAACCCCCCTCGTGGCGGGCATGCTGGCCCTCCGTACCCGAGCCGCAGCCGCACGAGGAGCCGCACATGGCCAAGATCACCGTATCGCTCGATTCGGATCTCGCGATCGAGGTGATGCTGCTGTCCGGCACCAGGAGCCCGCAGGACGCGGTGGAGCTGATCGTCCGCGACTACCTGGCGCGGGGCCACCGCACCGAGGCCAGGACCGGCGACGCGGCCGACGGGCAGCGGGTCACCCAGCACCGGCCGCCCGTCCAGGAGGGCTGAGCCACCCGAAGGGCCGGTGTCCGGGCCGCAGCCGGCCCGGACAGCACTGGGCCCCCGGAGCGTCGATGACGCTCCGGGGGCCCACTGCGGTGCCAGGGCTCGGTGCTCAGTCCCCGCGGTTGGCCCGCGCGCCGGTGGAGCCGCGCATCACCAGCTCCGGCTGGAACATGAACTCGCCGCGCTGGGCGGCGTTCCCGCCGACCTCCTCCAGCAGGGCGTCGACGGCCGCGGTGGCCATCGCCTCGACCGGCTGACGGATGGTGGTCAGCGGCGGCTCGGTGAAGGCGATCAGCGGCGAGTCGTCGAAGCCGACCACCGAGATGTCCTGCGGCACGGCCAGGCCGCGCTGGCGCACGGCCCGGATCGCGCCGAGCGCCATCATGTCGCTGCCGCAGACGATCGCGGTGCAGCCCTTGTCGAGCAGCGCGCCGGCCGCCGCGTGACCGCCCTCCACGCTGAACAGCGTGTGGTGGACGAGCCCCTCGGCCTCCTCACGGCTGATCCCGAGCAGGTCCGTTATGGCCGCGGTGAACCCCTCGATCTTGCGCAGCACCGGGACGAAGCGGCGCTGGCCGACGGCCAGGCCGATCCGCTCGTGGCCGAGCTCCACCAGGTGCTGGACCGCCATCCACATCGCGGCCCGGTCGTCCGGTGAGATGAACGGCGCGGCGATCTTCTCGCTGTAGCCGTTGATCAGCACGAACGGCACCTGCCGGCCGGTGAGCTTGGCGTACCGGTCGTGGTCCGCCGTGGAGTCCGCGTGCAGGCCGGAGACGAAGACGATGCCGGCGACACCGCGCTCGACCAGCATCTCCACCAGTTCGTCCTCGGTGGACCCGCCCGGGGTCTGGGTGCAGAGCACCGGGGTGAACCCGTGGCGGCTGAGCACCTGCTCGATGACCTGGGCGAGCGCGGGGAAGATGGGGTTGCTGAGCTCGGGGGTGATCAGTCCGATCAGCCCCGCGCTGCGCTGGCGCAGCCGGGTCGGCCGCTCGTAGCCGAGCACGTCGAGCGCGGCCAGCACGGTCTGCCGTGTGGTGGCGGAAACGCCCGCCTTGCCGTTGAGGACGCGGCTGACGGTCGCTTCGCTGACCCCCGCCTGCGCCGCGATGTCCGAGAGTCGCGCCGTAGTCACGATCCCAGAGCCTATTGCAACCACGTCACACCGCCCACCACATGGTGCTGTCCGCCGCCAGAACGACCTCTCCGTCCAGCACGACAGCCTCGGTCGAGGAGAGCAGGATACGGCCGGGGGCCGCCATCCGGACCGGTTCGGGGCCCGTGTTCGCGGTGCAGACGAAGGTTCCGAGCGCGCTGTCGCGCCGGAAGGCCACCACGCCCTCGGGCGCGTCCAGCCAGGTCACCTCGGTGCCGGCGCCGAGCGCGGGGTGCTCCCGGCGGACGGCGAGGGCGCTGCGGTAGAGCTCCAGGGTGGAGGTCGGGTCGCCGGTCTGCGCCTCGACCGACAGCCCGGCCCACTCGGCCGGCTGCGGCAGCCAGCTGGGGCCGCCGGCCTCGGGACCGAAGCCGTACGGGGCCTCGGTGCCCGACCACGGGATCGGGACCCGGCAGCCGTCGCGGAAGCCGTCCTGGCCGGCCTGGCGGAAGAAGGACGGGTCCTGGCGGACCTCGTCCGGCAGATCGGTGACGTCCGGCAGGCCGAGCTCCTCGCCCTGGTACAGGTAGGCGGAGCCGGGCAGGGCGAGCATCAGCAGGCTGGCGGCGCGGGCGCGGCGCAGGCCGAGCTCCCGGTCGCCGGCGGTGCGGATCTGGGTGCCGCCGGGCGGGTTGGCGAAGCGGGTGGCGTGCCGGGTGACGTCGTGGTTGGAGAGCACCCAGGTGGCGGGGGCGTCGACCGGGCGCATCGCGTCCAGCGAGACGTCGATGACCTCGCGCAGCGCGGCGGCGTCCCAGTGGGTGCCCAGGTACTGGAAGTTGAAGGCCTGGTGCAGTTCGTCGGGGCGCACGTAGTTGGCGGTGCGCTGGACGGTCGGGGTCCAGGCCTCGGCAACGCCGATCCGCTCGCCCGGGTACTCGTCCAGGATCTTGCGCCAGACCCGGTAGATGTCGTGCACGCCGTCCTGGTCGAAGAACGGCATGACGTCGTTGCCGAGCAGCTTGAGCTGGTCGTGCGAGCCGAGGTCGGGCAGGCCGGCGGCCTTGACCATGCCGTGCGCGACGTCGATCCGGAACCCGTCGACACCCATGTCCAGCCAGAACCGCAGGATGGAGCGGAACTCGTCGGCGACGGCCTCGTTCTCCCAGTTGAAGTCGGGCTGCTCCGGGGCGAACAGGTGCAGGTACCAGTCGCCGGGGGTGCCGTCGGGGTTCACGGTGCGGGTCCAGGCCGGGCCGCCGAAGATGGACTCCCAGTCGTTCGGCGGGAGTTCGCCGTTCTCGCCCTTGCCGGGACGGAAGTGGTAGCGCTCGCGCAGCGCCGAGCCGGGGCCCTCGCGCAGGGCGCGCTGGAACCACTCGTGGGCGTCCGAGGAGTGGTTGGGCACCAGGTCCACGATGATCCGCAGGCCGAGCCCGTGGGCGTCGCGGATCAGGCCGTCGGCGTCCAGCAGGGTGCCGAACATCGGGTCCACCGCGCGGTAGTCGGCGACGTCGTAGCCGGCGTCGGCCTGCGGGGAGGCGTAGAAGGGGGACAGCCAGACGGCGTCCACGCCCAGGTCCTTCAGGTAGGGCAGCCGGCTGCGGATGCCCGGGAGGTCGCCCATGCCGTCACCGTTGGAGTCGGCGAAACTGCGCGGGTACACCTGATAGATGACCGCTTCCCGCCACCAGCCTCTGGACCGGCCGGCGTTGTCGGCGGCCACGGTCGCGGCAGCGGGGACGGCGGCGGCGGGCCGGGAGGTGTCGGCCAGGTTCTGGGTCATGGACAGTCATCCCTTGGGGACTAGGTGTCGAACCGGCCGCCGGGGTGAGGCGGCCGGTGCGCTGCAACAGGCGGTGTGACGAGGTGGGGTGTTCTCAGGACTTCGAGGCGCCGGCGGTCAGGCCGGTCACGAGGTGACGCTGCACCAGGTAGAACAGGAGCGAGGACGGGATCGCGATCAGCACCGCGGTCGCGGCCATCAGGTTCCACTGGGCGTCGTGCTCGCTGACGAAGGTCTGCAGGCCGACGGCCAGCGTGTACTTGTCGGAGCTGAGCATGAAGGTGGAGGCGAAGGCGACCTCGGCCCAGGCGGTGAGGAAGGAGTAGAACGCGGCCACCGCCAGGCCCGGCCGGGCGAGCGGCAGGACGAGCCGCCAGAAGGTGCCGAAGGGGCTCAGTCCGTCCACCCGGCCGGCTTCGTCGATCTCCACCGGGATGGTGTCGAAGTAGCCCTTCAGCAGCCAGGCGCAGTACGGCACGGTGGTGGTCGAGTAGACCAGGATCAGGCCGAGGTAGCTGTCCAGCAGGCCGAGGGTGGAGAGGATCGTGTACATCGGCACGATCAGCACCGCGATCGGGAACATCTGGGTGACCAGCAGCGACCACATCAGCGGTCGGTGGCCGGGGAAGCGCATCCGGGAGACGGCGTAGCCGGTGGTCGCGGCGATCAGCACGCCCACCACGGTGGTGACGCCGGAGACCAGCGCCGCGTTGCCGAACCAGGTGAAGAAGTCGGTGTCGAACAGCACCGTGGAGTAGTTCGACGTGGTCATCTTGTCGAGGATCGCGCCGGGGTGCAGGTAGTCGGTCTTGTCCGGGCCGAGCGAGATGAAGACGATCCAGAGGACCGGGAACAGGGCGATCAGGCTCGCCAGGATCAGCGCGCCGTGCGACAGCGTCTTGCCCAGCGGGCTCAGCTCGCCGCGCCGGCGGGTCTTCGCGGGCCCGGCCTTCGGGATGCCCGGTCCCGGGACGGTGATGGTGGGTCGGTCGGTGGTGGTGCTCATCGGGTTACCTGCCTTCTTGGCCGTCGTGGTCACGGAGAGGCGTCGGACGGACGCCTGGTCGACGAGGTCGCCGTCAGCCGTTCGCCTGCTCGTTGCGGGCCAGCCAGCGCCGGTAGAAGGAGGTGAAGACGATCAGGATGGACAGCAGGATCACGCCGTACGCGGCCGACTGCGCGTAGTCCCGGGGCTGCTGCCCGAAGCCGAGCCGGTAGGCCCAGGTGACCAGCAGCTGGGCGTCCGGAGCGCCGTTGCCGAAGAGCAGGAAGATCACCGCGAACTGGTTGAAGGTCCAGATCACACCGAGCAGCACGACGGTGCTGGACACCGTGCGCAGCCCCGGCAGGGTGACGTGGCGGAACCGCTGCCAGGCGGTGGCGCCGTCCATCTCGGCGGCCTCGTACAGCTCCGCGGGGATCGACTGCAGGCCGCCGAGCAGGGAGATCATCATGAACGGGACGCCGACCCAGGTGTTGACCAGGATCGCGGCGGCCTTCTGGCCCAGCGGGTCGTCCAGCCAGCCGGGCTCGGGCAGGTGCAGCGCGCCGAGCACGGTGTTGACGGCGCCGCCGTCGGAGAGCATCAGCCGCCAGGAGAAGACGGTCACGAAGGTCGGCACGGCCCAGGGCAGGATCAGCAGCAGCCGGTAGGCGCCGCGGCCGCGCAGCTTCTGGTTGAGCAGCAGGGCGAGTCCCAGGCCCAGCGAGTAGTGCAGGCAGACGCAGAGGACGGTCCAGGCGATGGTCCAGACGAAGTGCGACCAGAAACGGTCGTACGAGCCCGGGCCCCAGAGGATGTCGGCGTAGTTGTGCAGGCCGATGAAGTCGTAGGTCGCGGGGACCTTGTTGACGCCGATCTGGCGGGCCGAGTTGAGGCTGGTGGCGTCGGTGAGGGTGAGCCAGACGCCCTCGATCAGCGGGTAGAGCACGAGCACGCCGAGCACCAGGACGACCGGCGCGATCATCACGTAGGCGTACCAGTGCTTGCTGTACGAGCGCTTGAAACGCTCCACGAGGCCGGGACGCGGTTCGCGGTCACGGCTGCCCTTGCTGGGTGCACCCTGCACGGCGACTGCCATTTGTTGACACCTTTTCGAGAGATCCGCAGCCCGCTCGGCGACTGCTGTTCGTACGAGGGTGGCCGTGGGGCCCTGCTCCCCACGGCCGGGGGTCACTACTTGGCGAACTCCGGGAGGAGCTTCGCGTAGTCGGTGGCGATGGTGCTCAGGCCCTCCTGGGTGCTGGTGCCCTGGACGACCTTGCCGAGGTTGGTGCCCAGCGAGGCGAACAGCGAGCTGTACTCGGCCAGCTCGGGACGCGGCTTGGCACTGGCCAGCACCGCCTGGAAGCCGGCGATGCCCGGGTTGGCCTTGACCTCGGGGGTGAAGGCGTCGGCGCGGGTCGGCAGCGTGGAGTTCTTCTGCGCGATGAAGGCCTGGCTCTCGGCCGAGGTCATGAACGCGGCGAACTTCTCGGCGGCGGCCTTGTGGGCGGCGTCGGCGCCGGCGTAGACCGAGACGTTGTGGCCACCGGTCGGGGCACCGGCCTTGCCGGACGAGCCGGCCGGGACGGGGGCGATGCCGAGGTTGGCCTTGTCGGCGAACGCGGTGCCCTTGTAGATGTTGGTGATCTCCCACGGGCCCTGGATGATCGCCGCGACCTTGCCGCTGTTGAAGGCGTCCATCATGTGGGCGTAGGAGTCGCTGGTGACGTCGGCCTTGGCGGTGCCGGGCGCGGTGAAGAGGGTCTTGTAGGTCTCGACGGCCTTGGCGGCCTCCGGCGAGGTGATGGTGATCTTCTTGCCGGCGGCGTCGACGGTGTCGGTGCCCTCGCCGAACAGCAGCGGCATCGCGTAGTAGCCGTCACCGGCGCGCATCCAGAAGCCGTCCACGCCGGCCTTGTCCTTCAGCGCGGCGGCGTCGGTCTTGAGCTCGTCCCAGGTCTTCGGGGCGGCGGTGATGCCGGCCTTGGTGAAGAGGTCCTTGTTGTAGAGCAGGCCGAGGGTGTCGGTCACCAGCGGCACGCCGTAGAGCTTGCCCTGGTACTTGGCCTGCTGGACCAGGCTCGGCTGGAAGGCGTTGGCATCGGCGGCGGCGGGGGTGCCGTCCAGCGCCTCCAGGTAACCGGCCTTGGCGAAGGCGGCGGTCCAGCCGACCTCGGAGCGGAAGACGTCCGGCGCGCCCTTGGCCCCCATGGCGGTCTGCAGCTTGTTCTGCGCCTGGTCGAACGGGACGCTGACGAAGTCGACCTTGATGTTCGGGTTGGCGGCCTCGAACTTCTTGGCGAGCTCCTGGTAGTTCGGCGCCTCGTTGGTGGCGTTCGACGTGTCCCAGTAGGTGATGGTGACCGGTCCGTCGGCCTTGGTGTCAGAGCTGGAGCCGCCGCTGCTGCAAGCAGCCATCGAGACCGCGAGGGCCGCAACAAGGGCAGAGGCCGCGATGCCACGCCGCATGAGAACTCCTAGAAAGGTGGGGGTGCCCGAGATGGTGGAGGACCGCGCATAATGGCTGTCCCGTGCCGACTGCGCCGTTGCGGCCGTCGGGCTTGGGGAGGAACGTAACAGCGATGCAATCGCTGCGGAAAGGTCTTGCAGCAAGTTTCTGCAAGATCCTGGGATCGTTACGTCCGTGTGTCCTCGACGTAGCCGTGCGGTAGTCCAACGGCGACGGGATCGACCGACTTTGCCCTGATTCTCCCAGGGCCCTGACATGCCCAGCGCCCGCCCGATCCTCGACCCCACGGGCCGGCCGCCCCCTGCAAGCTTTCAGAGCGCCCTTGCGGGAGGGCGCCTGACATGGGCCTGCCATGCATTTAAAAGGATGCTCATCATTTATATTGAGGGAGCAGTACGCACGCCCTGGGCTCGCCCGCGGCCGGCCACCGGCATGCCCGCGAGCCCGTCCGCCGTCCGCCGTCCGCCGTTCATCGGCCTGGAGGAACCCCCGTGCTCTCCCCCGAGTCCACCGAGATCGTCCGCGCGACCCTGCCCGCCGTCGGCGGGGCCATCGGTGAGATCACCCCGCTCTTCTACGACACGATGTTCGCCGACCACCCCGAACTGGAACGCGACCTGTTCAACCGGGGCAACCAGGGCAGCGGCGCGCAGCGCAGCGCCCTGGCCGGGGCGATCGCGGCCTACGCGACCATGCTGGTCGAGCACCCCGAGGAGCGGACCGGGGCCATGCTGGCCCGGATCTCGCACAAGCACGCCTCGCTGGGCGTCACCGCCGACCAGTACAAGATCGTCCACAGCTACCTGTTCGGCGCCATCGTCCAGGTGCTCGGCGAGGCGGTCACCCCCGAGGTCGCCGCCGGCTGGGACGAGGTCTACTGGCTGATGGCCGGCGAGCTCATCGCCCTGGAGGCCAAGCACTACCAGGAGGCGGGCGTCGACCCGGGCGAGGTCTGGCAGCGGATGACCGTCGTCGAGCGGCGCCAGGAGAGCCGCGACGCGATCTCCCTCACCCTGCGGCCCGCCGACGGCGGCCCCACCCGCGCCTTCCGCCCCGGGCAGTACGTGAGCGTGGCCGTCCGGCTCGCCGACGGCGCCCGGCAGATCCGCCAGTACAGCCTGTCCGCCGCACCCGCGGCCGACACCTGGCGGATCACCGTGAAGCGCGTGCACGGCGGCGCCGGCCCGGACGGCGAGGTGTCCGGCTGGCTGCACGAGCACGTCCGGGCCGGCGACCCGCTGACGGTCTCGCTGCCCTTCGGCGACCTCACCCTGCCCGACCCGGCGCCCGGCACCGACGACGAGGCCCCGCTGCTGCTGGCCTCCGCCGGCATCGGCTGCACCCCCATGGCCGGCATCCTGGAGCACCTCGTGCGGACCGGCTCCACCCGCCGGGTGACCGTCGTGCACGGTGACCGCTCCCCCGCCGACCACGCGCACGCCGAGGAACTCGCCGACCTGGTCGCCGCGCTGCCGGGCGCGGTGATGCACCGCTGGTACGAGGAGGACGGCGACGGGCGCGGCGCGCCCGGCCTGGTGGACCTCGCGGCCGTCGACCTGCCGGAGGGCGTGCAGGCCTACCTCTGCGGCCCGCTGCCCTTCATGCGCGCCGCCCGGGCCGAACTCCTCCGCCGCGCGGTGCCCGCCCGGGCCGTGCACTACGAGGTCTTCGGCCCCGACCTCTGGCTCGCGGGCAACTGACGTACCGTACGGCCGCCGGCCCGGCGGGCACGGACCGCGCACAGCGGTGGGTGCCCGCCGGGCCGGCGGCCGTCGGACGCGTCACGCGGGGGCGGTCGGGTGTCAGGTCCCCGCCGGCGGGGGCGGGACGATCCGGATGGAGCAGACCCCGGGGGCGGAGAACGGGCGCAGGGCGATCGCGCCCGGGCGGCCCGCCCGTTCGGCGATCGCGTCCAGCAGGCCCTGGTGCACCGCGCAGACCACCTCGGGATGGCTCTCGGCGTTCTGCTGGAAGGGGCACTGGTGCAGCAGCACCCCGGCGCCGTCGGCCGCCAACTCCGGGCCGAATCCCCAGCCCTCGGCCTCCGCCAGCACCCGTTCCGCCAGCGCCCGGTCCGTCCACGGCCGGTCCGCCGGCGACCCGTCGGGGTGCGGCTGCTCGGAGAGGGACGGCTCGGAGAGGGACTGCTCGGCGGACGGCCGGTCGGACGCCGGCTCCCCGGGGGGCCGCCGGTCGGCCTCGCCGGCGCCCCAGGCCCGACCGGCCCGCTCCGCCCGGGCCGAGCGTTCGGCGGCGTCCGCGCCGTAGCCGAGCGAGAGCACCTCCACCAGCGTGCGGTAGGCCGTCAGCTGCTCGCGGGCGGGGGCCGCCGCGTACCGCAGTCGGGGGCGGCCCCGGCCGGCGGCCGGCTCCGGGCGCACCTCGACCAGCCCGGCCTCGACCAGGGCGGTGAGATGGTGCCGGACGGTGGTGACGTGCAGGTCCAGTGCCCCGGCGAGCTGCTCGGCGCCGAGCGGGCCGGCCGCCTCGGTCAGGGTCGCCAGCAGGGCCCGCCGGGCCGGCGCGGACAGCGCCTTGTGCACCCCGGGATCGCTGCTGTCCATACCGCCATATTACGGTGGCCGCCCCGCCGGCCGGCCGGGGAGACTGGGCCGATGCGCATCAGATCCGTGACGAGGGACGAGCTGCCGCTGCTGCGACAGATCGAGTGGGCGGCCTGCGAGTGCTTCCGGGCGATCGGGATGCCCGAGATCGCCGAGGACGAGCCGCTGCCGGTGGCGGCCCTCGCCCGCTACCTGGACGAGGGCACCGCCCTGGTGGTGGTCGACGCCGCCGACCGGCCGGTGGCCTATCTGCTCGCCGAGCCGGTCGACGGCGCCGTCCACATCGAGCAGGTGTCCGTACACCCGGAGCACGCCCGCCGGGGCCTCGGCCGCGCGTTGATCGACCACCTCGCGGCGCACACCGACGCCCCCGCGCTCACCCTGACCACCTTCGCCGAGGTGGCGTGGAACGCCCCCTACTACGAGCGCTGCGGGTTCCGCCCGCTGACCGGAGCCGAGCTCACCCCGGGCCTGCGGGAGATCCGCCGGCAGGAGGCCGCCCACGGTCTGGACCGCTGGCCGCGGCTCTGCATGCGCCGGGAGCTGCGGCGCTCGGGCCCCGCCGGGCCGGACCCGGCGGGTGCCTGAACCGGCCGGTCGGGCACCCGGTCGCCGCGCGACGCGGATCGGTGCACGGCGCCGCTCAGGGCGCGACGCCCAGCCGCAGCACGGTGGTCGAGCGGAACTCCCCGCCGGGCCGCAGCTCGGTGCTGGGGTACTCGGGGTGGTGCGGCGAGTCCGGGTGGTGCTGGGTCTCCAGGGCGATGCCCGCGTACGGGCCGTAGGGCACGCCGGCCGCACCGGTCACCGCGCCCGCGAAGCTGTTGGCGGTGTAGACCTGCAGGCCCGGCTCGGTGGTCAGGACCTCCAGGGTGCGTCCGGAGACCGGGTCCTCCAGCAGGGCCGCGCGCGCCGGGCTGCCGTCCGCCGGGCGCTCCCGCAGCACCCAGTTGTGGTCGTAGCCGCCCGGGGCGGTCAGCTGCGGGTGCGGGTCGTGGATGGCCTTGCCGACCGGCCGGGCCACGGTGAAGTCGAACGGCGTGCCGCTCACCGGCTCGTACGGCCCGTACGGGATCTGCCGCTCGTCCACCGGGGTGTAGGCGTCGGCGTCGACGGTGAGCAGGTGGCCGAGGATGTCGCCGCTGCCCTCGCCGGACAGGTTGAAGTACGCGTGGTTGGTGAGGTTGACGACCGTGGGGTGGCTGGTGGTGGCGTGGTAGGCGATGGTCAACTCCCCTGCCGCCGACAGGATGTAGTCGACCTGGACGTCGAGCCCGCCGGGGAACCCCTGGTCGCCGTCCGGGCTGTGCAGGCGCAGCCGGACCCCGTCCGGGATCTCCTCGGCCTGCCACATCCGGTTGGCGAAGCCGTCCGGACCGCCGTGCAGGGTCACTCCCCTGCCGGTGGGCATCAGCGGGTGCTCCACGCCGTCGAGGGCGATGCGGCTGTCGGCGATCCGGTTCGCGTAGCGGCCGACGGTGGCGCCGTAGTGCCGGGCCGGGCCGAGGACCTGCTGCAGATCCTCGCTGCTGAGCAGCAGTTGGGCGATCGCGCCGGTACGGTCCGGGGCCCGCAGGGTGTGCAGGGTGGCGCCGAGCGACAGCACGCTCGCCTCGTACGGGCCGGCCGTCAGGGTCCAGCGTTCGATCGCGGCGCCGGCGCCGCCCGGCTCGAAGGGAGCGCGCCGCACCGTCGTCCCCGACCGGCCGGCCCGCGTCTCGCCGCCGCCCCCGTCGGTGCCCTGCACACCAGCCCGCTGCGTCGCCATGACCTGCTCCTCAGTGGTCGCCGAGGCCCGCCGGACGGCCACCCCGCGTCGGTACGTGTTCGAGAGTGGGCGATCGTGTCGCCCGCCACCCAAAGCCTAGCCGGGGCCGGGGCCCGGGGCGCCACAGCGGGCCCCCGCGCGCCCCGACCTAACGGCGCCGGGGGCTCCCGGCGCCGCCGGCCTCACTCCTCGTCCGGCCCGGGCTCCTCGCCCGTCAGCCCGAGCGCCGCCGCGAGGCCCTCGGCGTCGGTGCCGGCCTTACGGTGGACGGCGGCCAGCCGGCGGTGCACCAGGCTCAGCGGCACGCCCAGTTCGAGCGCGATCCGCGGCGCCGGAACACCCTTGACGGCCAGTGCGGCGACCTCCCACTCACGCTGGCTGAGCGCGTCCCTGCTGACCGTCCGCAGCCGGTTGGGCCGCAGGCCGGACTTGGCGAGCTCCCGGCGGGCCCGGTTCACCAGACCGTCGGCGGCACAGTGCTGGGCCAGTTCGATGCCCTGGTAGAGGTACTCGGCGGCGTCGTCCAGCCGGCCGACCCGGCGCAGCGCGCACCCCAGGTCGACCAGCGCGACGGCGTGCTCGTACCCGGCCGGCGACTGTCCGAGGTGGCCGACCGCGGCCTCCAGCAGCTCGACCGCCTTCGGGCCGTCCGCGATCTCGGCCTGCAGCCGCAGTGCCGTGCCGATCGCCGAGGCCGCCCCGAAGGTCTTCGCCCGGGCGACCGACTCCTCAGCCAACTCCCAGGCGTGCTCCGGGTCCTCGCGGGACAGCGCGACCGCGAGGTGGCCGGCCCAGGGCGCCCACACCGTGTTGTGCCAGCCGCGTTCGGCGAGCTGCCCGCCGACCCGGGTGAGGGTGGCCGCGGCCGCCACGTGCTTGCCCTTGGCCAGCAGCAGCTTGCCGTACAGCGAGGGCGCGTCGGGCAGTACCATCGCGGTCGGGTGGTACGGCGGACCGAAGTTGTACTTCTGGGCGAGGTCCCAGGCCTCGTCCACCCGCCCGCGGGCGATCAGGGTGTCGATCAGCACGCCGACGGTGTCCCACTGCAGCGGGAGGCCGGGCCCGATCCGCTCGGACAGCCGAAGGCCCCGGCGCAGGAAGTCCTCGGCCTCGGCGAGCAGGCCGCGGCGGAACCTGGTCAGGCCCATCAGGAAGTAGGCGAAGCCGCGGTGCGCGCCGCTCCAGCCGGCCAGCTCGAACTCCATGATGGCGTCGGAGAAGAGCCGCTCGGCGAGGGCCAGCCGGTCGGTGTACGTGAAGGTGAGGCCGATGATCGCGGGCAGTTCGAAGCCCCAGGTGGTGCCGGTCCACTGCAGTCCGTCGGGCAGCCGACCGTCCTCCAGCGCCTCCTCCACCAGTGACAGCGCGATGGTGGCGGGCTCGCCGCGCAGGGTGAGGTCCCAGGCGCGCATCGCGAGGATCGCCCGCTCGGCGGTGCCCCGGCCCTGGAGTCCGCGCCAGAGCTCCTCCAGCCGGTGGGAGCGGGCCGGGCCGTCCTCCTCGGCCTTCTGCCAGGCCTGCCACATGAGCGAGGCGGCCTCCAGTCGAAGCCGGCCCGCCGGGTCCTTGGTCAGGCCGATCTCGTCCTTGCAGACCTGGGCGGCGGCGATCAGCTGACCGCTGCGGGCGAGCACCTCGGAGAGGCGGAAGGTGGCGTCGACCCGCAGTTCGGAGCGGAGCCCCTCGTCCGGGTCGAGGGCCAGCCGCAGCTGGTTGACGGTGGCGACCGGGTCGGTGAGCAGGGCCGAGCAGCCGAGCTCGTACAGCACCTCGGCGCGGTAGTCCTCGTCCGGCGGTTCGCTGAGGGCGCGCTTCAGACAGGCCTGGGCCGCCTCCGGGGCGCCGATGGCGAGGTGCTCGGCGGCGGCGCGGCGCAGTTTGCGCACCGTCCGGTCGTCGCCCTCGGGGTGGGTGGCGATCAGGTGCCGGGAGGCCGCGATCAGGCCGAGGCCGGCGTTCTCGATCTCGGTGAACGCCACTCCGTGCATGCCGGTGCGGGCGGCGTCCGGCATGGTCTTGTAGATGGAGGTGCCGATCAGCGGGTGGACGAACTCCAGGTTGCCGCCGGGCACCTGGGTGAGCACCCGGTGCTTGCGCAGCTGCTTGACCGCCTCGCCCGCGGCGTCCCTGCTCAACGCGGAGATCCGGGTGGCGAGTTCGGGGTTGATGTCGGTGCCGAGCAGGGCGGCGGCCCAGGCGAAGCGCAGGGTGGTGGTGCCGAGCTTCTCCAGCCAGGTCTTCAGGGTCATTCCGCGTGCCTCGGCGGCGAGTTCGCCGAGCATCGCGGTGTTCTCCTCGACCGGTTCGAGCTCGTGGTCGAGGACCTTGCCGATCAGGGCGGTGGCGTCGTAGGGGTTGCCCCGGGTGACCGACCAGACCTCGTAGCAGAACTGCTCGTCGGCGTCGGGGCCGAGCGCGTCCCGGACGATCTCGGACATCGAGTCGGGGGTGAGCGGCCGCAGCTCGTGCCGGCGGGTGGCCTGGGCGGCGATGGCCTGCTGGAACGGCAGCGCCTCCGGGGTGAACTCCTCGCCGTCGCGGTAGGCGGCCACCAGCAGCACCGGCAGTTCGCGCGAGCGGACGGCGAAGGCGGCGAGCCAGCTGAGCGACTCCAGGTCGGCCCAGTGCAGGTCGTCCACGATCATGACCAACGGGGCCCGGCGCGGGGCGAGTTGGGTGAGCACGTAGTCGAGGCCGTCGCGGATGCCCTGCGGGTCGATGGCGACCGCCTCGCTGCCCGGGCGGAACAGCCCGATGGCGGGGCCGACGGTGTCGTACCAGTTGCCGAAGACCTCGTTGCGCTCGGGCTCGGTGAGGCCGCCGAGCACGGGCTGCAGCAGTTGGCGCAGCACGTGGTACGGCTCGGTGTACTGCTGCTCGCCGCCGCGGGCGAACAGCACGGTGCAGCGCTCCCGGGTGTGGGCGCGCCGGCGGACCTCGTGCAGCAGGCTGGTCTTGCCGAGCCCGGCCTGACCGGAGAAGACCAGCAGTTCGCCGATCTCGGTGCCGCCGGCCGCGAACTCGCGGCAGAGCTTGTCCACGGCGGCCTCGGCGGAGCGCACCTCGGAGTCGCGGTCGCGCAGCGTGGTGCGCCCCTCCGCGGCGGGTGCGCCCGGCCGGCCGTCGGGTTCGCGCCCGGGCTCGGGTTCGCGCCCGGAGCCGATCGGACGCTCCGTCATTCCGCGCCCCTCCGACCGCCCGTCCTCGCGCTCGTCCCCGCCCCGCAGTTCGCGTTCCTCGGCCACCGCTACGCCCTCCGCCTCGCCGATCCGTGGTCCTGCCGATCCACGGCCCTGTCGCCGACACTAGCGCCGAGACGAACCCGGCGGGCGGCATTCGCGCAGGCGGAGGGGGAGATCGAGGGTTCGGAGCGGGTGCCCGGGGCAATTGCCCTGATATCCCTAACGTCCGATCATTCCATCAGATACCCTCGGGCCCTCGGGGCGCAGTTGATCTTCCGGTAAGTGACCCACACCCCCCACGACACTGGGAGTCCGATGTCTGACGACGACTCACTTCGCAACCCATTCCCACATCGGCGCAGCCCCTACCACGCCGAGGCCACCGAACTCCATCGTGCCTGGCTGGAGCGTCACCCACTGCTCCACGCCGACGGCTCCGTCGGCCACACCGGCTACGCGCACTGGGACGTGGTCGACCTCGCCGCACTCGGCTACCCCGACTCCGGACCGGAAGAACTCGCCCTCGCCGCCGACCTGATGGGGTTCTACTTCCTCTTCGACGACCAGTTCGACGGCCCGCTCGGCCGGCGGCCCGCCGAGGTGGCAGCCATCTGCGACCGGCTCGCGGCGATAATCCACGGCGCGAAGCCCGATCCGCACTCCCCCGCCGAGACCGCCTTCGACGACCTCTGGCGACGCAGCACGCTCGGCATGCCGGCCCGCTGGAGGGCGCGCGCCGCCTACAACTGGGAGTGGTACTTCGCCAGCCATCCCGCCGAGGCGGCCGGCCGGATCTCCGAGAGACCACCGGATCGCGACGGCTACCTGGCCCTGCGCCGCGGCACCGCCGCAATGGAGACCATCTTCGACATGATCGAGCGGCTCGGCCGCTTCGAGGTGCCGCTGGCCGCCCACCACCACCCGCTGCTCCGCCAGCTCCGCCAGCTCGCCGCCGACATACCCTCCCTCAGCAACGACGTCCGGTCCTACCCGAAGGAGGCACCCACCGGGGACGTCAACAACCTGGTGATGATCGTGCAGCGCGAGCGGGGCTGCTCGGCGGACGCGGCCTGCACCCTGGTCATGGCCGAAGCCCAGTTGATGATCGCACGCTGTGCCGACCTGGTCACCCAACTCCCGGAAGCCTACCGGATGCTGAGTCTCGACCAGGACCAGCAGGAGCGGGCCCGGAGGTACGCCACCGGCCTGACCGACTGGCTCGCCGGATACCTGCACTGGGAGGCCCGCACCGGCCGGTACCGGGTGGCCTGAACCGGCGCGGGGGCGCCGGACCGCCACCATCCGTGGATGTCCCCTGTACGCACCGTGGCGATCGGCCGCGCGGCGGGCTAGTGTGCACGGCGGCGGGCACCCGTCGCCGGCAGGAGGTGGACGGGCGCCCGGATCGAGCATCTGCCAGTCCTTCCGCCGGGCCGCCCCGCGGCCCGACACGCCGCCCCGGGCGGGCCGGGGCGGCGCCCGTCGCAGCGAGGAGACACCAGAGCATGACGGTCTACCAGCCCCCCGGCCAGCCCGGGAGCATCGTCACCTACCGCCCCCGGTACGAGCACTGGATCGGTGGTGAGTGGCGCCCGCCGGTGCGCGGGCAGTACTTCCAGAACCCGACCCCGGTGACCGGCGAGATATTCTGCGAGGTCGCCCGGGGCACCGCCGAGGACATCGAGGCCGCACTGGACGCGGCCCACGCCGCCGCCCCGGCCTGGGGCCGCACCTCGCCCGCCGACCGCGCCCAGGTGCTGCTGCGGATAGCCGACCGGATGGCCGGGCACCTGGAGGAACTGGCCGTCGCGGAGAGCTGGGAGAACGGCAAGCCGGTGCGCGAGACGCTGGCCGCCGACCTGCCGCTGGCCATCGACCACCTGCGCTACTTCGCCGGCGCGCTGCGGGCCCAGGAGGGCGGGCTGTCGCAGATCGACGACGACACGGTGGCCTACCACTTCCACGAACCGCTCGGCGTGGTCGGCCAGATCATCCCGTGGAACTTCCCCCTGCTGATGGCGGTCTGGAAGCTCGCCCCCGCGCTGGCGGCCGGCAACGCGGTGGTGCTGAAGCCCGCCGAGCAGACCCCGGCCTCCATCCTGCTGCTGATCGACCTGATCGCCGACCTGCTGCCGGCGGGCGTGCTGAACGTGGTCAGCGGCTTCGGCGTGGAGGCCGGCAAGCCGCTGGCCTCCAGCAGCCGGGTCCGCAAGATCGCCTTCACCGGTGAGACCACCACCGGCCGGCTGATCCTGCAGTACGCGAGCGGCAACCTGATCCCGGTCAGCCTGGAGCTCGGCGGCAAGAGCCCCAACCTGTTCTTCGCCGACGTCGCGGCCGAGCAGGACGCCTTCTACGACAAGGCACTGGAGGGCTTCGCGATGTTCGCCCTCAACCAGGGCGAGGTCTGCACGTGCCCGAGCCGGGCGCTGATCCAGTCCTCGATCTACGACCGCTTCCTCGGCGACGGCCTGGAGCGGGTGCGCGCGATGCGCCAGGGCGACCCGCTGGACACCGAGACCCAGGTCGGCGCGCAGGCCAGCAACGACCAGTTGGAGAAGATCCTCGCGTACATCGAGATCGGCCAGGCCGAGGGCGCCAAGCTGCTGGCCGGCGGCGAGCGCGTGGACCTCGGCGGGGCGCTGTCCGGCGGGTACTACGTGGCGCCGACGGTCTTCGAGGGCGACAACGGCATGCGGATCTTCCAGGAGGAGATCTTCGGCCCGGTGGTCGCGGTCACCCGCTTCGACGACTTCGCCGACGGCATCGAGATCGCCAACGACACCCTGTACGGGCTGGGCGCGGGCGTCTGGAGCCGCGACGGCGGCGTCGCCTACCGGGCCGGTCGGGCGATCCAGGCGGGCCGGGTGTGGACCAACTGCTACCACGCCTACCCCGCGCACGCGGCCTTCGGCGGCTACAAGAACTCGGGCATCGGCCGGGAGACCCACCGGGTGGCGCTGGAGCACTACCAGCAGACCAAGAACCTGCTGGTGAGCTACTCGCCGCAGGCCCTCGGGTTCTTCTAGGGTGGCCGCCTCCCGGGTGGCCGTCAGCAGCGCGGCCGCCGACCTGCTGAAACGGCTGGCGGCCGAGCACGGCCCACTGATGTTCCACCAGTCCGGCGGCTGCTGCGACGGCTCGGCGCCGATGTGCTACCCCGCCGGGGAGTTCCTCACCTCGGAGGCCGACCACCTGCTCGGCGAGCTGCTGGTGGACGGGCTGGACCCGATCCCGGTCTGGATCGGCCGCGACCAGTACGCCTACTGGTCGCACACCCACCTGACCATCGACGTGGTGCCCGGCCGCGGCAGCGGGTTCTCCCTCGAAACGCCCACCGGGCTGCGCTTCCTGACCCGCTCCCGGCTGCTGGAGGCCTGACCCGGGACCGGCCGGCCCGCGCGGTCGCCACGGGCGGCGGGCCGGTCGGCTACGGGAAGGGGCGCACCTGGGTCACGGTGGTGTCCCCGGCCCGGCGCCTGGCGTCCATGTCGTCGACCAGCTTCAGGATCGCCGCGTCCATCTGCTCCTTGGTCATGCCGTCGCCGTACTTCTCGTACAGGTCCATCCCGACCTTCATCGACATGTCGTCACCGGGGTCGTTGGTGCCGGTGCTGGCGATGCCGCCGTTGGCGCCCTCCATCAGCTCCGGGCGGCTGATGCCGGCGGCCCGGCCGACGTAGCCGTAGTGGATGTTGGAGTAGATGTCGTCCGACACCGAGAGGTCGCGGCCGGGCACCTTGAAGTAGAAGTCGTTCTTCGACTGGAGGTCGAACTTCTTCTCCAGCTGCGGCTTGTGGTCCCACGGGCCGCCGGTCTTCACCAGCTGGTACCAGAGCGCCAGGCCGGTGCCGCGGGAGCCCAGCCCGGCCCCCGGTGAGATCAGGCCCAGGGGCCCTTCGCTGGCCCTCATCAGGGTCCGGATCTTCGCCACCTCGGGGGAGGCGCTGTTGGTCCTCATCTCCCCGAAGATGAACTCGGACGACTCCCGGTACTTGTACTCCCCCAGCCCGCCCTTGGCGGCGGTCACGTCGGCGTACCCGCCGGGGTTGAACTCCATGTCGTCGGCGCCGGTGTCCTGCCCCAGCGCCCAGGCCGCGGCCCGGTCCGCCTCGTGGGCCCGGGCCCGGGCGTTGATGATCTCCTTGGAGAGTTGGTCGTTGACCTCCTTCTCCGCTGCCACGGCGTGCCAGTAGTCCACATGGATGCCCCAGGTCTCCGAGTCGGTGGTCACCGGGCGCAGCGGCTTCACCTCACCGCCCGGCCCGATGGTCCGGCCCAGCTTCGGGGCCTGCGCGTCGGTGAGCCGGCGGAGCTCCAGGCGGGCGATCTCGATCTCGCGGTGGGCGTCCACCAGGACGCCGTGGATCGCCTCGGCCTCCTTGGTGGCGTCCCGGAGCTCCTTGGACACCTTGTCCATGAAGGGCTTGGCCGCGTCGGCGTCCGCGCCCTGCCAGTCGGAGTCGCGGACCGGGACGATCACCCGGTCCCGGTAGGCGTCCTGCTGCTCCCCGAGCGGCTTGATCGCCGCCTGCCACGTGGCGGCGGCCTCGGCCAGTTCTTCCAGCGGTGCGGCCAGCACCTGTTCGTAGCTCAGCATGTCTCCCCCGAAGCTGTCGTGTGTCGTCGGCCCGCGGACGGCGGGCGGAGTCGTCGGCCCGCGGACGGCGGGCGGAGTCGTCGGCCCGCGGACGGCGGGCGGAGTCGTCGGCCCGCGGACGGCGGGCGGACGTGCTGCCGGTGCCGGTCGGCGACGGCTCAGTGGTAGTGCGCGCCGATCTCGGTCATCCGGCTCGCGATGGCGCTCTCGGTGGCGCTGTGCCCGTCGGCGTTGACGGTGAGGTTGCGGCTGGTGAGGTCGACGGCCTCGGTCACCGAGGCCAGTTGCTTGCGCCAGCGCGCGGCCGCGTCGCCCAGGGCCGCGCCGAGTTCGAACTGCTGGGCCCGCAGCTTGTCGGCCGCGTGGTAGCTGGGCTCCTCGGGAGCGCGGGCGGCGTCCAGCGCGACCGCGATGTCGTGGGCGGCGCCGGCCGCCAGCCGGAGCGCCGTCGGGTTCACCTTGATGCCGCCGCTCGCGCCGTCGGCCGGCTGCGTGCTGTTCAGCCGTGTTCCGGGCAGGCCCGACTCGGTACCGCTGACTGCCATGTTCTCCCCCGTGCTGCTGGTCGTCCGGGAGAGTCTCCCCCCGGAGCCGTGCAGATGATCTTATCGGACATGTCCGACCTCCCCCGGTCGGGGCGGACCGCGACCGGCCCGCCCCGACCCGGGCGACACGGCGTCAGGTGCCGAGCAGGCGGGTCTTGGCGGTACTGAACTCCTCGGGGGTGAGCAGGCCCTGCTGGACCATCCGGCCGAGCTCGGTCAGCTTGTCGGCGAGGTCGGGCACCGGGGCCGCGGCGGCGGTCTGCACCGGCGGCGGGTACGGGGGCGGTCCGCCGTAGGGGGGCGCGGTGGGGTATCCGGGCGCCGTCGGATATCCGGGCGGCGCGGGGTGGGCCTGCTGCGCCGGACCGGAGGCCGGTTGCTGCTGGGCCGGTTGCTGCTGGGCCTGGAACTGCTGGGCCTGGAGGTCGGCGATGGCCTCGTCCTGGTCCTGCTCGGCGCGCTGCGAGCGGGCGGCGCTGCGGCCGGCGGCGTAGGCGGCGCCGCCCACCACCAGACCGCGGACCAGCGGGGCCCCCACCGGCCGCCTGACCCTCAGCGGACGGATCGGGCGCATGGGTCTGAACACGGCGTCCTCACTTCCCTGCCGTACGCCGCGCCTCGGCGGCGCGGACGGCCTCTTCGATGTTCTCCGGCGGGATCCGCACGCCGGAGGCGATCCGCCCGCCGACCGCCCGCAGCGCGTCGGCGGCGGCCTGGGCCCAGACGTGCTCGATCAGGACGATCAGCGCCACCGAGCCGGGCTCCAGCAGTTCGGCGGCCTCCTGGGCGTCCTCCGGTCCGATCAGCGGCAGTTCGGCGTTGCCGCCCGGGACCACGCCGTCGAGGTGCTCGAAGTCCGCCAGCTCGCCGTACGTCGTCTCACCGTCGGGGCGGCGGGTGACGACGAGCGAGTCGATCACCCTGATGTCGCCGCCGGTGCTCAGCTTGGCCAGGGCCGCCGCGGCCTCGACCGTGATGGTCTCCAGCGGGAACGTCAGGACGAGCAGTTCGGCCGGCCCCATTCCGGACCTCCTTCCGTACAGGATTCACCCATAGGCGGATACAAACACACGAATGGACCGATTCACCGACGCGCCGCGCGCGGATCGAGGCCGCCGACCCGGTTGCCCCTCACCGTGGGAGGCGGCGGGCCGCACCCGGCGCCATCCGGGCGCACCCGCCCCCGCACGGCGCGACGCCGGACCTGCGCGCGCCACCGAACCCAAGGAGTGAACCGATGGCCATCGCCGTTGACAAACTGTCGGACCCGGCGGTCCGCGCCCTGGTAGCCGCGATCAACGCGGGCGACCGGGAGGCGTTCCGGGAGGTGCTCGCGCCGGACGCGACCATGTCCGACGACGGGAGCGACCGCGACCTCGACGACTGGACGGAGCGGGAGATCTTCTCCTCGCGCGGTCACATGGACGTCCGCTCCGAGTCGGCCGCGGGTCGGGCCCTGATCGCCGACTACCGCAACGACACCTGGGGCGAGATGCGGACCGCCTGGCGGTTCACGGTCGACGGCGGGAAGATCACCCACTTCGAGACCGGCCAGGCCTGACCGGTCGCGGGGCCGCCGGCCCGGCCCCGCGCCGGGCGGGCGGCGCCTGCGCCGCACGGTGGCCCCGCGGGTACGCGAGCGACGGTCAGGGCCGGGCGGCCTTCTCCGGCAGGCAGGCCAGGACGGCCTTGATCAGCGTGCGGGAGCGGATGTCGCCGGTGACACCGGGCTGCATCCCGTTGGTCACGTAGCCGAAGCCGATCCCCAGCTCCGGATCGGCGAAGCCGAGCGAACCGCCGCGGCCCGGGTGACCGAAGCTCGCGGGCGAGCCCATCAGCGAGGTCGGGCCGTGCCGGAAGAAGCCCAGACCGAAGGTCGACTTCACGATCAGGACCTTGTCCGGCCCGCTGACGGCCGGCCCCATCGCCCTGGCCAGCAGCTCAGGGCCGAGCAGCGGCGCCGGGGGCAGCTCCCAGCCGGAGGCCGCGGAGGGCTCGCCGGCCGCCCAGCCGTGCCGGTCGGCCGCGCCGATCAGCGCGGCGTAGAAGCGCGCCAGCGAGCGGGCCGTGCCGATGCCGCCGGCGCCGGGGATCTCGGCCGCCTGCACCGCCGGGTCGTTGAGGTCGACCATCGAGCGGACCGAGGCGAAGGCCCGGGCGGTCAGCGAGGACGGGTCGCGGTAGGCGTCCACCACGGCCTGCTTGGGCCGCACCCGCAGTCCGCCCGGTCCGGACTGGGCCGCCTCGGGGGCGGGCAGGTCGACCAGCCGGCCGACCCGCGGGGCGGCGCCGGACGGCAGGCCGATCCACAGGTCCAGTCCCGCCGGGCGGGCGATCTCCTCCGCGAAGTACTGGCCCACCGTGCGTCCGCTGACCCGCCGGATCACCTCGCCGACCAGCCAGCCGAAGGTGTACGGGTGGTAGCCGTGCGCGGTGCCCGGCTCCCAGGCGGGGGCCTGGGCGGCGACGGCCGCGGCGGCGGGCTCCCAGGTGAGGACGTCCTCCAGGCGCAGCGGCACGTCCAGCGCGGGCAGTCCGGCCTGGTGGGACAGCAGCCAGTGCACCGGCAGCCGGCCCTTGCCGGCGGCGGCGAACTCCGGCCAGTAGGAGGCCACCGGTGCGTCCAGGTCCAGCAGGCCGCGTTCGGCCAGGTGCAGGGCGGCGGTGGCGGTCAGGCCCTTGGTGACCGAGCGCAGCACCTGGGCGGTGTCCGCCGTCCAGGGCACCGCCGGCGCGGGGCGTCCGCCGACCTCCGGCCGGGCGTCGCCGCCCCAGAGGTCGACCACCTTGCGGCCGTGCACGTACAGCGCGAAGGCGGCGCCGAGCTCGCCGTACTCGCGGAAGTTCCGGGTGAACGCCTCGCGCACGGGCTCGAAGCCCTCGGCCGTCTCGCCCCAGATCTCCACCGTGCGCCACCCTCTCCCGCTGCGTCCGAGCACGGCCACCGGCGCTCGGCCGGCCCCGCCCGCGGCGGCTTCGGCCGACCCGCGGTCCGACTCGAACATCGATCCGATGATCCGACTGTCCATCGATATCGGAACCCTATCCGGACCCTGCCCGGGGCACCGCCGCGGCGGCCTGCGCACGGCGGCCGGCCCTCGGTACGGTGACGGTCATGACCGAACCCGGCACGCCGTCCCCCGCCCCCGCCGACCACCTCGGTGCGCCCGCCGAACCCGCCGATGCCGCCGATCCCGCCCGCGAGGTGCTGGACGTCGTCGACGCGCAGGACCGGGTGACCGGAACGGCGACGCGCGGCGAGGTGTACCGGCTGGGACTGACCCACCGCTGCGTCTTCGTCCTGGTCCGCGACCCCCGGGGGCGGATCTTCGTGCACCGGCGGACGGACACCAAGATGTTCGCGCCCGGGGCGTACGACATGTTCGTCGGCGGCGTGGTCGGCGCCGGGGAGTCCTACCCGGACGCGGCCGTCCGCGAGGCCGAGGAGGAGCTCGGCGTGAGCGGCATCCGGCCCCGGCCGCTGTTCAGGTTCCTCTTCGAACAGGAGGGTCTCTCCTGGTGGTGCGACGTGTCCGAGGCCACCTGGGACGGGCCGGTCGCCCCCCAGGTCGAGGAGGTCGCCTGGCACGGCTGGCTGACGGAGGCCGAACTCCACGCCCGCCTCACCGACTGGGACGTCGTCCCGGACGGGCGCGAGGCCTACCGGCGCTACCTGGAGTTCTCCGCGCGCTGACGGCCGACCCGCGGGGGCCGCCGCCGCGCCGTCACCGGTCGGCGCCCGGCGGTCGGTCGCGCCGGTCCTGCGGCGGGTCGCCGTCCCAGTCCGGATGCTCGCGCACCGCCCAGAGCCGGTCCACGGTGCCGGTGCGCATCCCGAGCCGGGCCTCCGGGTCGCGGACGGCCATCCAGACGTGCCCGAGCACCACCACACCGACCGCCAGGGCCAGCCAGTCGTGGACGAAGGTCGCGCCGGTGCGCCAGACCAGCGGAGCCAGGTGGGTGAACCACATCAACAGGCCGGTGCCGAGCATGACCAGGGCCGCCCCCGCGATCCAGGACGCGTACAGCTTCTGGCCCGCGTTGAACTTGCCGGCCGGGCGCCGCGGCAGACGGCGGCGCACCGCCCGCAGCCACATCCGGTCCTGCGGCAGGAAGCGGCCCAGCCGGGAGAGGTCGGCCCGCAGCGCGCGCGAGCCGAGCCCGAGCAGCAGCGGGAGCGGGAGCAGCAGTCCGGCCCACTCGTGCACGACCACCACCAGGCGCCGGCGGCCCACGAGTTGGGCCAGGTCGGGCACGTACAGGAAGGCCGCCGTCAGCAGGCAGGTGAGCATCAGCGCGGAGGTCGACCGGTGCACCCAGCGCTCGGCGCGGGCGAAGCGGGCCAGCCGCTCACCCGGTGGGGGCGTCGTCGCGTCCGTTGGAGCGTCCGACCCAGGCGTCGACGTCATAGCCGTAGTGCTCCCAGTAGCCGGGTTGGACGGTGGAGGTGAGGGTGATCCCCGAGAGCCACTTCGCGGACTTGTAGAAGTACATCGGCGCCACGTAGAGCCGGACCGGCCCGCCGTGCTCGTGCGTCACCGGCCGGTCCTGCATCCGCAGCGCGACCAGCACGTCCTCGCGGCGGGCCTGGTCCAGGGTGAGGCTCTCGCTGTAGCTGCCGTCGAAGCAGGTGAAGCGGACGGCGGTGGCCCCGGCCCGTACGCCCGCGGCGTCCAGCAGGTGCGACAGGCGCACCCCCTCGAACGGGGTGCCGGGCACCCGCCAGCCGGTGACGCACTGGACGTCGTGCACGATCCGGGTCTGCGGCATCGCCTGCAGGTCGGCGAGCCGCAGCGAGCCCGGCCGGTCGACCAGGCCGTCCACGGTGAGGGTGTAGTCCTCGGCCGTGCGGGTCGGCACGGAGGCGACCACCGAGTAGTAGCGGAAGCCGCCGCCGGGCAGCAGTCCGGTGAGGCCGGTCGGGTCCTTCTCGCTGACCTTGGACACCACGGTGTCGGCCGCGCGCTGGAGGTAGGGGCCCGCCGCGACACCGGCCGCCCCGAGACCCAGCATGCCGAGGACGACGCGGCGGCCGATCGGCGTGCCACGGCCCGCGGGCGGGCCGGACCCGGCGGGCCGCTCGCGCTCGGCGGGGCGGCCGTCGCCGGCAGGGGTGCCGTCACCGGCGGGGCTGTCGTTCACCCCTCCATTCGAACAGCTCGGGGCGGGCAGGGCCAGAGCCGACGGCCGGACGTCAGGGTTTCGTCACTTCCTCCGACCCGCGGGAGGCCGCGGGGGTCGGAGGGAGCCGGCGGGGGTCCGCGCCGCCGGTCCGCGGACCGGCGGGCCGTAGTGGATCACGACTCGGCGGACCGGCCGGATAGGGTGGCGCCATGGCTTCCCGTACTCCGCCGGCGGCGCCCAGCTCCACGGGCGCACCGGCCGACGGCACCCCGGCCGGCACCGCGCGGAACCCTGCCGAGCGACCGAGGCGGCGGCTCAGTGTGGACGAGCGGCGCGAGCAGCTGATCGCCGTCGCCCTGGAACTGTTCAGCCTCCGTCCGCCGGAGGAGGTGTCGATCGACGACATCGCGGCGGCGGCCGGCGCCTCCCGCCCGCTGGTGTACCACTACTTCCCCGGCAAGCAGGCCCTGTACGAGGAGTCGCTGCGCCGGGCCGGGAAGGATCTGGCGGGGCGGTTCGAGGAGCCGGCCAGCGGCCCGCTGTCGGAGCGGCTGTTCCGGGTGATGGGGCGTTACCTGGACTACGTGGACAGCCACGGTCCGGGCTTCTCCGCGCTGCTGCGCGGTGGTTCGGTGGCGGCCAGCCCGGGGACGAACGCCGTGATCGACCAGGTCCGGCGGGCGGCGCACGACCAGATCCTGCTGCACCTGGCCGTCCCCGCGCCGAGTGCCGGCCTGCGGCTGACCGTCCGGGCGTGGATCGCCAACGCCGAGATCACCTCACTGGAGTGGCTGGCCGACCGCGCGGTGCCGCGCGAGGAGCTGCAGCTGCGCCTGGTCCAGGAGTTCATCGCCTCGCTGACCCTGACCGCCGCCCGGGAGCCCGAGCTGGCCGCCGAACTGACCGGCTACTTCGCGGCCGAGCACCCGGACGGCCCGACCGGACGGCTGGTGCGCCAACTGGCTGGCCTGTTCAGCGTGCCGGGCCTGGCCGAGGCGGTCGCCGGCCTGGCTGCTTCGCCGCCGGACTGAACCCGCGGGGCCCGGCCGCCCCGGGCTGCTTCGGGTTCAGCCGGGCGGGCGGCGTCTGATAGAAATTGAGCGCATCTCAGACGATCGGCAACGCAGTAGAGCGGGGGGCTCGCCACCATGACCCAGCACGGCTACACCGGCGTGGAGGTGGCCCCGTTCGCGGCGGCCGAGCAGGTCTCCGCGACCCTCGGCAGTCTTGCGGCGGCGCTGCTCGACGGCCGGGCCACGCGCTATCCGCTGGCCTCGCTCACCGCCCTGCGCGGCCGGGCGCACGCCGCCGCCGAGGCCCTGTTCACCCTCCGCCCGGGCGGTACCGGCACCGCCCACCAGTCGGTCCACCACCTCGGCACGGTGGTCTCGGCCGGCACGGCCGGGCCGTCCCCCGCTCCCCGGTCCGAGCGCGCCGCGGCCACCCTGCTGGCCCGCTTCGGCGGCGGCGAGGTCCGCGGTGCGAGCCCGGGTCCGAGCGGCCCGACGGCGGCCCGGTTCGAGCTCCCGGTGACCGGTGAGGCCGCGGACCCGGCCCTGCGCCCGGTGTTCACCGCGGCACTGGCCGAGCTCGCGGGCGGGCAGCAGACCCGGCAGACCACCGACCTGGCGGCCGGCGAGGGCGCCGAGGTGCGCCTGGTGGTCCCGTCGGTGTTCCACCCGCTGACGGCGCCGGACGCCGGCGGCGACCTGGCCGTGCACCTGGCGGAGGTCACCGAGGAGGTGTTCTCCGGCACCGGCCCGGCGCAGCGCCGGGACTTCGCCGTGCTCGGCGCCACCCTGGCGGACCTGGCCGCCGCCGCCGGCGTGCGCTTCGCGGGCCTGTCCGCGCTGACCGTGGACGGCCGTCCCTCCGACGCCTCACTGGTCGTCTCCCTCACCCGCCACCCGAGCCCGATCCAGGTGCTGGCCACCGAGCTGGCCACCGCCAGGCCGGACGCCGAGGTGTGGACGGTGCTGCTGCCGGCCGGTCCGGCCGCGGTGCTGGTCGAGGGCCGCAGCGTCCCCGTCCCCGGTCGGCTCGCCGAGGACGGCCGGCGGCGCTGGGTGGTGACCTCCGTCGTCGAGGCCTTCGTGCCGCTGCCGGACGGCGTGTCGGTGCTGTGCGTGCAGCTCGCCACGGCCCACACCCGGGACTGGGAGCTGTACACCGGTGTCTTCGCGGAGCTCCTGAAGAGCATCCAGTTCGCCTGGGACGGGGTGGTCGGCAGCCCGGCGCAGGCCCCGGTCCAGGCTCAGGTCCCGGTGCAGGCAGCACCCGCCGCGGCCGCACCCGCCGTGGCGGCCCCGCCCGTGGTGCAGGCCGCCGGCGCGGCGGTCGAGGCCGCGGCCGTCGCGGTGGAGCCGCCCGCCGACCCCGCCCTGCGGGGTACGCCGGTGCGGATCCCGCCCGCCGACTTCAACCCCTTCGCACCGCAGGCGGAGATTCCCGCGCAGGCGGCCGCGGAGCCCGCCGCCACTCGGCCCGCGTCCGCCGAACCCCCGCTCAAGGGGACTCCGGTGCGGATCCCGCCGCCGGACTTCAACCCCTTCGCCCCGGTGGCCGACGCCCCGGCCGCCGAGCCCGAGCAGACGGAGCCGGTGCTGAAGGGCACGCCCGTGCGGATCCCGCCGCCGGACTTCAACCCCTTCGCGCCGCTCCCGGCCGAGCCCGCGCCGGCCGCCCAGGCGGCGCCGGCGGCCACCCGGGCCACCGATCCGTTCGGCACCGTGACGGCCGATCAGCCGAGCGACCCGTTCGGCACCAAGCTGCCGTCGGCGGCCCCGGCGCCGGTGGCCGCCCCGCCGATGCCGAGCAGCCCGCCGGCCGTCGCGCCGGCGGCCGACGGGGCCGCCCCGAAGGGGACTCCGGTGCGGATCCCGCCGCCGGACTTCAACCCCTTCGCCCCGATGGCCGACGTCCCGGCCGCCGAGCCCGAGCAGACGGAGCCGCCCGCGCCGCAGACCAGCCCGTTCGGCTGATCCACCGGCCGGTGGCGGGCCGGTCCGGGCGGACGCCCCGCGGCATCCGTACGCCGCGAAGCCCGCACGCCCCGCACGCCCCGACCTGACCGCACCGCGGCGGCCGGTCCCTCCCGAGGGGCCGGCCGCCGTCGAGCGCGGGGCGGGTTCAGGCCCGGCCGGTCCGCAGGGCGATCAGCGTGCCGAAGCCGTCCAGCATCCGGGCCAGACCGAACTCGAACAGGCTCTCCAGGTCGAGGCCGACCTCGGGGCCTCCCTGCAGCGCGTGGAACATCGGGAACCGTGCGGGGTCGGCGAAGACGTCCTCGTCCTCGTACTCCTCCTGTGAGTCCATCCACTCCTCGGCGGAGATCCCGCTGTCCCGCACGGCTGCCGCCTCGGTCTCGAAGTTGACGGCGAGTCCGCAGACGAAGGCCGCCAGCGTGACGGCGGCCTGGGCGGCCTCCCCCAGCGCGAGGCCGCCTCCCACCAGCACGGCGATCGAGCGCTCGGTGTGGATCGCCGCGTGCGGGGAGGGCACCGGCCGGGTGAAGGAGGTCGCCGGCGCCAGCCACGGGTGCCGCCCGTAGACCCGCCACTGGGTCCGGGCCACGGTCTCCAGCCCGGCCCGCCAGTGCGACGGGAAGTCCTCGGGCAGCGGGTTCTCGGTGAGCACCCGGTCCATCATCAGCCGGATCAGCTGGCCCTTGTCCGCCACGTGGCGGTAGAGCGACATGGTGGCGGCGCCGAGCTCGGCCGCGATCCGGCGCATCGCGAGCGCCGACAGTCCCTCCGCGTCGGCGATGGCGACGGCCGTGCGCACGATCCGCTCCTGGGTCAGCTCGCGGTCGGCTCCGCGCGCCGGGCGCGTGTCGGGCGCGTACCCGAGGGAGCGCGCCGGAGCGGGCGCCGGGGCGGACGGGTGCGGGGGCACGGCCGCCGGATCGGGGACAGGTCCGCGCACCGGCGCCGACACCGGCGCGGGGGGCGCGAGCGCGGCGGGCGGGGCAACCGCGGCAGGGGGTACGAGCACACCGGGCGGGCCCTCCCGCACCACCGTTCCGACCCCGGGCACCGCTCGTACCAGCCCCTCCTGGCGCAGCGCCGTCAGCGCCTTGGTGGCGGTGGCCATCGCCACGCCCCACTCCTGGGTGATCTGCCGGGTGGAGGGCACCCGGTCGCCTGCGGCGAGTTCGCCCGCCTCGATCCGGCGGCGCAGCTCGGCCACGATCCGGGCGGAGGCCGCCGGCTGTCCGGGGCCGGGGCCCTCTCCTGTGGTCACCGGTTCTCCTCCGTCGTCCGCGGCGTCCCCGCCCTCCCGGGCAGTGTACTAGTGCACTGCCCGGGCCGTACGCACGCAGGTCCGCCGAAGGACCGCCCGAGGCCGTCGACCACCGACGTGCCCTAGTGCACTAGCGGCCAATAGCGTTATTTTGCAGGGAACTTGTGCCGCGTACGCCGTACCGCCTATCTTCTGCACAGCAATGCGTACGCCGTACGCTCCGAGCACCCCGGGGGTACCCGTGTCCGACACCGCACGCCGACCAGACCAGGGGCCGGGCCGGCCGGCCGCCCGCACCGCCTCCCGCCGGGAGTGGATCGCCTTCACCGTCCTGCTGCTCCCGCTGCTGCTGGTCTCGATGGACGTGTCGGTGCTCTACTTCGCCGTCCCGTTCATCAACCAGGACCTCGCGCCGACCGCCACCCAGCAGCTCTGGATCTTCGACATCTACGGCTTCGTGCTGGCCGGCCTGCTGCTGACCATGGGGTCGATCGGCGACCGGATCGGACGGCGGCGCCTGCTGCTGCTCGGCGCCGCCGCCTTCGGCCTGGCCTCCGTCGCCGCCGCGTACGCCGGCAGTGCGCAGGCCCTGATCGGGGTCCGGGCGCTGCTCGGCATCGGCGGCGCCACGCTGATGCCGTCGACGCTCGCCCTGGTGCGTCACCTGTTCCCCGACGAGCGCCGGCGGAGCACCGCCGTCGCCATCTGGACCGGCGCGATGGCGGGCGGCATCGCCGTGGGCCCGGTGCTCAGCGGCTTGCTGCTGCAGCACTTCTGGTGGGGCTCGGTGTTCCTCGTCAACACGCCCGCCATGCTGCTGTTGCTGGTGCTGGCCCCGCTGCTGGTGCCGGAGTCCAGGGACCCGGCGCCCGGGCGCTTCGACCTGCCGGGCGCCCTGCTCTCGCTGGGCACCGTCCTCCCGCTGATCTACGGGCTGAAGCGCGGCGCCGCCGACGGCTTCGGCACCCTGCCGGTCCTGGCGATGGCGCTGGGGCTGGCCGTCGGGGCGGCGTTCCTGGTCCGGCTCCGGACGGCCGCCTCGCCGCTGATCGACCTGCGGCTCTTCCGCGACCGGGGCTTCAGCGGTGCGATGACGGTGAACACCCTGGTGATGTTCGGCGTCATCGGCTTCGTCCTGTTCTCCACCCAGTACCTGCAGTCGGTGCTCGGGTTGAGCCCGCTGACCGCCGCCCTGTGGTGCCTGGCGCCGTCCGTCCTGATCGGTGCGAGCGCGGCCGGGGCCGCGGCGCTGGCCCGGCGCCTCTCCCGGGTCCGGGTGATCAGCGGAGGTTTCCTGGTGGCGGCCGCGGGCTTCGGGGGGCTGACGCTGATCGGGCCGCACTCGCCGCTCTGGCTGGCGCTCGCCGGCGTCACGGTCACCAACCTCGGCGGCGTGTCGGCGATGAGCCTGGTCGCGGACCTCGCGCTCGGCACCGTGCCGCCGGAGCGGGCCGGCTCCGCGGCCGCCCTGCTGGAGACCGGCCAGGAGTTCGGCGGCGCCCTGGGCACCGCGGTGCTGGGCACCGCCGGCGTCGCCCTGTACCACGCCCGGATGTCCGACTCGCTGCCCGCCGGCACCCCGGACGCCGCCCGCGAGACGCTGAGCGGCGCACTCCACGTGTCGGCCCGACTCCCGGGCCCGACCGGGGAGTTCGTCGCCCAGCTGGCCCGGACGGCGTTCACCTCGGGCCTGCACCTGGCCGCCCTGGCGGCAGCCGCGGTGATGGTCGTCGGCGCCGCCGTGACGCCGCTCCTGCTGCGCGGTGTGCGCGCGCCCGCCGACCGGCCCGCCGACCGGGCGGCACTGTCCGGCGCGAGCTGACGACCACCGGGCGCCGCGAACCGCGGTGCGGCCCGCCGGCACGGGGCGGCGGGCCGCACCGCATGTCAGGTCCACGGCGTCAAGTGGTACAGACCTATTGCCAGTTGGTGCCACGCTCCCTACCCTCGCTAAGCACAGGACCTCCACGGCAACCCGACGGCCCGAGGTCCCCGCTCCGCGCTGCCCCCTGGCCGGAGCAGCACCGCTCCACGCACCTGACACCTCCCCACAGGTAACGGGGCGCATCGGGCCCGGCCCGGACGCGCCCCTGGACAGGAGCCACATCCATGCGCAGACGTCGGATCCGAATCTCCCTGCTGGCAGCCGGAAGCCTGCTCGCCCCGCTGATCGCGGTCGCGCTGCCCGCCACCTCGGCCCACGCCGCCTCCCCCACCGCCACCCTGGCCAAGGGCAGCGACTGGGGCAGCGGCTACGAGGGCAGCTACACCATCACCAACGGCTCCGCCACCGCGCTCAACGGCTGGACGCTGGAGTTCGACCTCCCGGCCGCCAACACGGTGGCCTCGCTCTGGAACGCCACGTACACCACGGCGGCCTCGCACGTGACGGTCAAGAACCCGAGCTGGGCCGCCACCATCGCCCCCGGCGCCTCGTACAACTTCGGCTTCAACATCGCCTATTCGGGCAGCTACCAGGCGCTGGCCAACTGCAAGCTGAACGGCAGCCCGTGCGGCGGCGTCACCGGACCGGACACCACCGCACCGAGCACGCCCACCGCCCTGCACACCACGGCCACCACCTCGACCAGTGCGACCCTGGCCTGGACCGCGAGCACCGACGACGTCGGCGTGACCGGCTACGAGGTCTACCAGAACGGCGTCAAGGTCCAGACGGTCACCGGGACTTCGGCCACCGTCGCGGGTCTGACCGCCGCCACCACGTACCAGTTCACGGTGCAGGCCGTGGACGCCGCCGGCAACCGCTCGGCGGCAGCCGGCCCGCTCGCCGTGACCACCCCGCCGACCACCGTCCCGGACACCGCGCCGCCGACGGCCCCGGGCACCCCGCTCGTGACCGGGACGACCTCGGGCAGCGTCTCCCTGAGCTGGGGCGCCAGCACCGACAACATCGGCGTCACCGCGTACGACGTGTACAACGGCACCGCGCTGGCCACCACGGTCACCGGCACCTCGGCGACGGTGGGCGGGCTGGCCGCCGACACCGCGTACACGTTCACCGTCAAGGCCCGCGACGCGGCCGGCAACGCGTCGGCGGCCTCCGCCGCGGTGAGCGCCAGGACGCAGCCCGGCGGCGGTGATCCCGGCCCCGCCCTGAAGATCGGCTACTTCACCCAGTGGAGCATCTACGCACGCGGCTACAGCGTGAAGAAGCTCGACACCTCCGGCTCGGCGGGGCGCCTCACCACGCTCAACTACGCCTTCGCCAACATCCACCCGAGCACCAAGCAGTGCTTCCTCACCAACAAGGCGGCCGGCACCGACTCCGACCCCAACGCGGGTGACGGAGCCGGCGACGCCTGGGCCGACTACGGCCGGGGCGTGGACGCGGGCAGCTCGGTGGCCGGCACCACCGACACCTGGGACCAGACGCTCGCGGGCAACTTCAACCAGCTGAAGCAGCTCAAGGCGAAGTACCCCAACCTCAAGATCCAGATCTCGCTGGGCGGTTGGTCGTACAGCAAGTGGTTCTCCGACGCGGCGGCCACCGACGCCTCCCGCAAGGCGCTGGTCAGCTCCTGCATCGACCTGTACATCAAGGGCAACCTGCCGGTGATCGACGGCCGCGGCGGCGCCGGCAGCGCCGCGAACATCTTCGACGGCATCGACCTCGACTGGGAGTGGCCGAACTCCGACGGCCACCTCGGGAACGTCTTCAAGCCCGCCGACAAGGCCAACTACACCCTGCTGGCACAGGAGTTCCGCCGCCAGCTGGACGCCCTCGGCGCCACCAACGGCAAGCACTACACGCTCAGCGCCTTCCTCCCGGCCGACCCGCTGAAGATCTCCGCCGGCATCGACATCCCCGGCCTGTTCGGCGCGTTCGACTTCGCCACCATCCAGGGCTACGACTACCACGGCGGCTGGGAGAACGTCACCAACCAGCAGTCGGCGATCAAGCTCCCGGCCGGCGACCCGAGCCCGGCCACCCAGAAGTTCAGCTCCGAGATCGCCATCAACGCCTACGTCAACGGCGGTGCGCCGAAGAGCAAACTGACGCTCGGCATCCCGTTCTACGGGCGCGGCTGGACGGGCGTGCCGCGCGGCACCACCAACGGCCTCTTCCAGACCGGCACGGGCCCCGGCCCGGGCACCTACGAGGCCGGGTACGAGGACTACCACAAGCTCAAGGACATGGCCACGAGCGGCGGTTACACCGTCTACCGCGACCCGGTGGCCGGCTTCGCGTACATCTACAACGGGTCGGTGCTCTACACGTACGACGACCCGACCGAGATCGCCCGCAAGACCGCCTGGATCAAGTCCCAGGGCCTGGCGGGCGCGATGGTCTGGTCCTTCGACGGCGACACCGCCAACGGAGAGCTGATGGCCGCCGTGGACAACGGCCTGAAGTAGCACCCCCGTCGGACGCGCTGCCCGCCACCCCGCCCCGGGGTGGCGGGCAGCGCCACGGTCGGCCCCGGCCGCGTCACGGGCCGGCCCCGCGACGTCGCTCAGGCCGCCCGGCGGGCCAGGTGCACGACGTCCGGCACTCCCCTGGCCACCGGGACCTCGTGCGTGACGACACCCGAGAACCCGGCCGTGCGCAGCGCCTCCTCGAAGGCGGCGGACGGCTGCGCGCTCCACACCGCGAGCACCCCGCCCGGCCGCAGCCGGTGCCACAGGCCGGCCAGCCCCCGGGGGCCGTACAGCCCGCCGTTGGAGTCGGTGACCGTCCAGTCGGGGCCGTTGTCGATGTCCAGGCACAGCGCGTCGTAGCTCTCGCCGCCGGCGGCCAGGTACTCCAGCAGATCGGTGTGGAGCACCTCCACCCGGGGGTCGTCCAGGGCGCCGGCGGAGAAGGCGGCCAGCGGGCCCCGGCGGTGCCAGTCGATGACCGCGCCCTCCCGCTCGACCACGGCGATCCGGCCCCAGCGCGGCTCGGCGGCGGCGTACGCGAGCGAGAAGCCGACGCCGAGGCCGCCGATCAGCACGCTCGCCCCGGCCGCGGCCGGACCCAACTCGTCCAGGGCGGCCCGGATCAGCAGCCGCTCGGAGCGGCCGTCCGCGGTGTCCATCAGGAAACAGCCGTTGGCGATGATCTCGAAGTGCTCGCCGCGCCGCCGCAACACCACCTCGCCGTACGGGCCTTCCCGCCGGTCGAGGGTGTCGACGGCATGGGATCCGTCCCGGTCGGGCAGTGCGGTCGTCATGGCGGGCTCCGGGGTCTCGACAGTCGCTGTTGGTACGTGGGCGACTCTATCCGAGCCCGGAGCCCGCTCGCCGGACTCAGGAGGTGAGCAGCACCCCGGCGTACGAGACTCCGGCCACCACCACCCAGGAGGCCAGCCCGAGGGCGGCGAGGCGCCCGCCGGTGCGCAGCAGGCTCGGCAGGTGGACGGCGCTGCCCAACGCGAACAGGGCTGCGGCCAGCAGGAGTTCGCGGGCGTCCTGGGCGAGCGTCAGTGCCCCCGGCGGAACGGCGCCGGTGCTGCGCAGCGCGATCATCAGCAGGAACCCGGCGACGAACAGCGGGAGGACGGGCGGGCGCCGGCCGGCGCCGGGGCGGGCCGGGGCGCCGGCGGCGAGCGCCCCCGCCCGGGCGCGCCGGGCGGCGAGGCCCACCCCGGCGACCAGCGGCGCCAGCAGCGCCACCCGCATCACCTTGACGAGGACGGCCTCGCGCAGCGCCGCCGGCCCCCCGCTCTGCGCGGTGGCGACGACCTGCCCGACGTCGTGCACGCTGGCGCCGACCCAGCGGCCGAACCCGGCGTCGTCGAGCCCCAGCGGGTGGTGCAGCAGCGGCAGGACGGCGATCGCGAGGGTGCCGCAGAGGGTGACCAGGGCGACCGAGGCGGCGACGTCCTCCTCCTCGCTGCCGGCCGCCTGGCTGACCGCGCCGATCGCGGAGGCCCCGCAGATCGAGTAGCCGGTGGCGACCAGGAGCGGCTGGTCGCCGGGCAGTCCGAGCCGGCGCCCGAGCCAGCAGGTGCCGGCGAAGGTGGCGGCGACCACGCCGAGCACCATCACCACGGTGGCCCAGCCGAGGCCGAGCACGTCGTCGGCGCTGAGGGCGAGGCCGAGCAGGACGATGCCGAGGCGCATCAGGCGCCGCGCGGCCGTGGAGAGGCCCGGCCGGGCCGCGCCGCGGACGAGCGCCCGCAGGCCGGGCAGGTGGGCGGCGGCGATGCCGAGCACCACGGCGGCGGTCAGCTTCGGCACGGCCGGGACGACCCGGTGCACCGCCAGGGCCGCCACCACACCCGCACCGGCCAGCAGCAGGCCGGGAACGTCCCCGCGCAGCAGCGGGGGGCGGACGGCGGCCCGGGGGTGGGTGCGCAGGATCAGCGCCATGCCGCCCTCACCCCTCGCCCTCGGGCAGGCGGTAGACGCGGCGGATGCTGGTGCCGAGCCGGGAGACGTCGGCGCCGTAGACGTGCAGGGAGATGGCGGTGGTGAGTCCGGCGTTGCGCACCCGGTGGATGTCGCCGGGCGGCGCGAAGGCGGCGACGCTGCCCTGGGGGCCGAGGACGTCCTCGGTGGCCACCAGCCGGCCGGTGCGGCCGTCGGAGACCAGCCGGTAGCGGCGTTCGCTCTCCTGGCCCTGGTGGACTCCGGCGACGCACCAGGAGACGTGGTCGTGGATGGGGGTGCACTGGCCGGGCAGCCAGACGAGGGCCACCAGCGAGAAGGACCCGTCGGGTTCGGCGTGCAGCACGTGCTGCAGGTACCGCTGCGGGTCGCCCTGCCGCTGGGCCTCGGTCAGCAGGTGGTCGGCCCCGAGGTGGGGGGCGAGGCGTTCGCCGACCAGGTAGGCGGTGAGTTCGGGCGGCAGGCCGCGGCCGACCACCTCGCGGATATCGCCGACGAGGGCCTGCACGCGTTCGGTGAGGACGGTCGCGGGGACCGTGGTGGGAGTGGCCATGGCAGCAGCGTCGGCGCGGCGGCCCATCACGTCCAAGGAGGATTTGTTCGTTCTCCCCTAGCCCGGCTTATGGGTGACGGCGGCTCGGGAGCCCGCCCGGACCCGCCGGGGCCGGCCCGGACGAACCCGGACGCGGCCCGCCGCCGGACCAGCGGCAGGACCAGCGGCAGGACCGGCGGCCGGACCCGCAGCATGACCCGCGGCCGGATCAGCAGCCGGAGCGGGCCGCCGCGGCGGAGCGCAGGCTGTCCAGCACCAGGGCGGTCGCCGGGATCCGGCGGTGCTCGCGCAGCACGTAGGCGCTGACCTTCCGCCGCAGGTGCGGTTCGGCGGTCCGGCCGGTGACCTTGCGGTGGCACATGAAGCTGAGGACGAGGGCGGGCATCAGGGCGACACCGACGCCGGCGGCCACCAGGCTCTGCACGGCGAGGTTGTCGTCGGTGCTGAAGACCACGTCGGGGGCGAAGCCCTCCTCCGCGCAGACGTGCAGCAGGTTGGCCCGACAGCGGGGGCAGCCGGCGATCCAGCGCTCCCCGGCCAGGTCGGCCAGCCGCACAGCGTGCCGGCGACCCAGCGGGTGGCCGACCGGCAGCAGTACCGTCAGCAGGTCCTCCATCAGCGGGATCTCCTCGACCCCCTCCGGCGGCCCGCCCGCCGAGCCCGGGTAGTCGAACCCCAGCGCGATGTCGCACTCGCCGCGCAGCAGTCGGCGCACCGAGTCGGGCGGCTCCGCCTCGTGCAGCTCGACCCGGACCCCGGGGTGCTCGGCGAGCAGGCTGGCGATGGCGGACGGGATCAGGGTGGCGGTGGCGCTCGGGAAGGCGCAGACCCGGACCCGCCCGGCCCGCAGCCGGGCGAGCGCGGCGAGCTGCTGCTGCGCCGCGGAGAGGCTGTCGAGGATCAGCTCGGCGTGGCCGGCCAGCGCCTCGCCCGCCTCGGTGAGCCGCAGCCCCCGGCCGGCCCGGGTGAACAGCGGGACGCCGACGCTGCGTTCCAACGCCTTCATCTGCTGGGTGACGGCCGGCTGGGTGTAGCCGAGCTCGCGGGCCGCCGCCGAGTAGGAGCCGGCCCGGACCACCTCGTGGAAGGTCCTGATGTGACGGGAGTCGAACACCGTCGAATCATAAGCAAATATTGTGGAGTGCCGGGCAATTCCCCGTTACCCCTATGGTTTTCAGCCGAACCGCCCGCCCCTCGACCCCCGGACGCCCGCCCCGCCCCCGACTCCCGGCTCCCGACTCCCGACTCCCGACCACGCTCACCACGGTGGACCACCTGCGCGGCGCACCACGGCGGCGGGGCCGAACGGCGGCCGCAGGCCCGACCCGGCCTACTGCTGCGCCTCGGGCGGGAGCCCCAGCACCACGCCGGCCTCGGCCACCGGGGCGCCGCCCCGGTTCCGCGGGCTGCGGCGACTTCGGCGCTCCACCCAGCGGGCCAGCCAGGACAGCGCCAGGCACATGCCGATGTAGACCGGCGCGATCACCATCACCACCGGGATGAACGGCAGGTCGTAGTCCAGGTTGGTGGCGATCAGCTTGCCCGCGTGCAGGAACTCCTCGTAGGTGATCAGGAACCCGAGCGAGGTGTCCTTGAGGGCCACCACCAGTTGGCTGATGATGGCCGGCAGCATCGCCCGGTTGGCCTGCGGTACCAGCACGTTCGCCATCACCTGGGTCTTGCGCATCCCGAGCGCGAAGGCCGCCTCCCGCTGCCCGGCCGGTACCGCGAGCACGCCGGCCCGGAAGACCTCCGCCAGCACCGAGCCGTTGTAGAGGGTGAGCCCGGCGACCAGCGCCCAGAGCGGCTGGACCTGCATCGCAACGAAGATGAAGAAGATCATCACCAGCAGGGGCATGGCCCGGAAGAACTCCACCACCAGCGTGGACACCCAGCGGACCGCCCGGTGGTCGGAGAGCCGGCCGGCGGCGAACAGCGCACCGAAGGGCAGGGCGAACAGCACCGTCCAGCCGAAGGCCTCCAGGGTCCGGCCGAGCCCCCGCAGCAGCAGCTCCTGAACCCCCCGGTACTCGAACGCCATCCACTTCTCGTACGTGAACTGCTGCGTGTGGAACAGCATGTAGACGATCCAGCCGAGCAGCGCGGTGATCGCCAGCAGCGCGAGCAGGCCGTAGAGCCGGTGCCGGGCGACCGCCTTGGGGCCCGGCACGTCGTACAGGGCGGAGGCCGGCGCGGCGGCGGGCCGGGCGGGAGGTGCGGCCGGGGGCGCGGAGGTGGGCGCGGTCATCGGGACACCGCCGTTCGTCGTTCGAGGAGGTTGAAGACCGCGCTGATCGCGAGGGTGATGACCAGGTATCCGACGGCGATCCAGACGAACGTCCAGACGATGCCGTAGCCGAGCTCGTTGATGGTGCGGTAGCTGCCGAGCAGCTCGACCACGCTGAACGAGCCGGCGATGGCGGTGTTCTTGGCGAGGGCGATCAGCACGCTGCCGATCGGCGCCACCACCGACCTGGCCGCCTGCGGCAGCACCACCAGGCCGAGCGTCTGACCGAAGGTCATGCCCAGGCTGCGGGCCGCCTCGCCCTGGCCGACCGGCACGGTGTTGATGCCCGAACGCAGCACCTCGCAGATGAACGCCGAGGTGTAGCAGCCGAGGGCCAGCACCGAGAAGGTGAAGAACGGCAGCACGATGTCGAAGCGCGGCAGGCCGAGCACCACGACGAAGAACAGCAGGGTCAGCGGGGTGTTGCGCAGGAGCGTCACCCAGCCGGTGCCGAAGGCCCGCAGTGCCCGGATCGGCGAGACCCGGAAGCTCGCGACCAGGGCGCCCAGCACCAGGGCCAGTACGGCGCTCACCGCGGTCAGCTCCAGGGTGCCGACGAATCCGTGCCAGTAGATCGACCAGTTGTCGGTCAGGACGTCCATACCGCGCGCTCCTCAGTACCGGTCGATCGGCGGCGGGGTGGGGGCCGGCACCCCGGACAGGCCGAGCGTGGCGTCGTAGGCCTTCTTCCAGTCGCCGTTCCGCTCGTGCACCGCCAGCGCGTCGTCGAGCGCGAGCCGCAGCACCGTGTCACCCCGCGGGGTGCCGATCCCGTACGGCTCCTTCGAGAAGGGCTCCCCGGCGATCTTCAGCTCGTCCGGCACCTTGGCGGCGTAGCCCTGCAGGATGGCGTTGTCCGTGGTGACGGCCGCGACCTGCCCGGTGACCAGGTTGTCCACGCAGGCCGAGTAGGTGTCGTAGGCGACCAGCTCCGCCTGCGGGTAGTCCTTCTCGATCCGCTGGTAGGGGGTGGAACCGGCCGCCGAGCAGACCTTCCGGCCGGCCAGGTCCTGCGGCCCGTGGATGCCGTCCTCGTTCCGGCGCACCAGCAGCGACTGGCCCGCGACGAAGTACGGCCCGGCGAAGCCGACGAGCTTCTTGCGGTTGTCGTTGATCGTGTAGGTGCCGACGTAGTAGTCCACCTGGCCGTTCTGCAGGGCCGTCTCGCGGTTGGCGGAGGCGATGGTCCTGAACTGGATCCGGTCCGGGCCGAACCCGAGGGAGGCGCCGACCATCCTGGCGATCTCGATGTCGAAACCGGAGTACTCGCCGGTGGCCGGGTTCTTCTGCCCCAGGTACGGCTGGTCCTCCTTGGCGCCGACCACCAGGTGGCCCCGGCCGCGGGCCGCGTCCAGGGTCGGCGAGCCGTTGACCGCCTCGCCGGTGCGGACCTGGTACACGGGCAGCGCCCCGGGCTGCGGCCCCTTGGGCGGCGGAGTGCCCGGTCTGCCGCAGGCGGTGAGCAGGAGCAGCACGGCGAGGGCGGCGCGGGCGCGTCCGGAGGTCGTCACGGCGGCGGCCCTCAGTGCTTCAGGATCTTGGACAGGAAGTCCCGGGCCCGCGCGCTCTCGGGGGCACCGAAGAAGTCCTCGGGGCTGCGGTCCTCGACGATCCGCCCGTCGGCCATGAAGACCACCCGGTTGGCGGAGGCGCGGGCGAAGCCCATCTCGTGGGTGACCACCACCATGGTCATGCCCTCGTGCGCGAGCCCGCGCATCACGTCCAGCACCTCGTTGATCATCTCGGGGTCGAGGGCCGAGGTGGGCTCGTCGAACAGCAGTGCCTTGGGATCCATCGCCAGGGCGCGGGCGATCGCGACGCGCTGCTGCTGACCGCCGGAGAGCTGCGCCGGGTACTTGTCGGCCTGCGGGGCCAGCCCGACCCGCTCCAGCAGGGCGAGGGACGTCGCGTCGGCCTCCGCCCGGCCCCGCCGGCGGACCTTGACCTGGGCCAGCGAGACGTTCTGCAGCACGGTCCTGTGCGCGAACAGGTTGAAGGACTGGAACACCATCCCGACCTCGGCCCGCAGCTTCGCCAGGCCCCGCCCCTCGACCGGCAGCGGCTCCCCGTCGATCCGGATGCTGCCGCTCTCGATCGGCTCCAGCCGGTTGATCGTCCGACAGAGCGTGGACTTGCCCGAGCCGGACGGTCCGATCACCACCACGACCTCGCCGCGGCCCACCGTCAGGTCGATGTCCTGCAGCACGTGCAGGTCGCCGAAGTGCTTGTTGACGCCGCTCAACTCGATCAGCGGCGTGAAGACGGCGGCGCCCGTCCCTGCGGCGCCCGGCTGTCCGGTGCTCATCGGTGCGATCCCTCCTCAGGGGTCGAGGAGGTCGACTACTTGCTGCGCCGGCCCTTGAGCAACCACCCCAGCGCGACACCGGCGAGCAGGGTCGCGAGCAGGGCGATCCAGAGCGGCGCGGTGACGGTGAACACCCAGAACTGGATCTTCACCTTGTCGAGGTTGGCGAAGAGGAACCACAACGCGAGGACGACGATCGCACCGATCGCCAGGTAGCGGGTCGGGATGCCGGCGATCTCCCGCTTCCTGTTGGGCGCCGGGGATGACGAGCCGTCCGAAATCTTGGTCACCAGGGCAGTCTGTGCGCGGGCGCGCCGAATCCCCGCACCGCCCGGCCGGGACTGACCCGCCCGGTCCCGCCGCGACACCCGAACGGCCCAACTCCCGCGACGGGGGCCGGGGCGGGAGCCTTCGACCAGGGCGGGAGCCGGGAGAGCCGGAGCCTCGACCGGGACCGGGGCCGGAACCCGGCCCGAACAGGGCTGGGCGGTCCTGCCGGCCCTCGGAGTGCGGCGGCCCGGCCGCTCCGGGAAGGGAGCACCGGGCCGCCGCCGGCCGCTACCCCTCGTCCCGCCAGGACCGCCAGAGCGCCGCGTACGGGCCGCCGGCCGCGACCAGTTCGGGATGGCTGCCGTACTCGCTGATCCGGCCGCCCTCGACCACCGCGATCACGTCCGCGTCGTGCGCGGTGTGCAGCCGGTGGGCGATGGCGATCACCGTCCGGCCCTCCAGCACCCGGGCGAGCGAGCGCTCCAGGTGCCGCGCGGCCCGGGGGTCGAGCAGCGAGGTCGCCTCGTCCAGGACGAGGGTGTGCGGATCGGCCAGCACCAGCCGGGCCAGCGCGAGCTGCTGCGCCTGCGGCGGCGTCAGCGCCACGCCGCCGGAGCCCACCTCGGTGTCCAGCCCCTGCTCCAGGGCGTCCGCCCACTCGCCGGCGTCCACCGCGACCAGTGCGGCCCGCAGCTCGGTGTCGTCCGCCCCGGGCGCGGCCAGCCGGAGGTTGTCCCGCAGGGTGCCGACGAAGACGTGGTGCTCCTGGTTGACCAGTACGACCCGGGCCCGGACCCGCTCGGCGGGCATCCGGGCGAGCGAGGCGCCCCCGAGGGTGACGCTGCCCCGGCCCGGTGCGTAGATCCCGGCCAGCAGCCGGCCCAGGGTGGACTTGCCGGCTCCGGACGGGCCGACCAGCGCCACCCGGCTGCCCGGCGCCACGTCCAGGCTGATGCCGTGCAGCACGTCGGCGCCCTCGCGGTAGCCGAACCGCACGTCGGTGGCCTCCACCCGGCGCCCGTCCGGGTGGACGGAGTCGTCCGTCTCCGGGTCTTCCACCTCCCGGACGCCGACCAGCCGGGCCAGCGAGGCCTGGCCGATCTGCAGCTCGTCGTACCAGCGCAGGATCAGGTCGACCGGGCCGGTCAGCGCCTGGGCGTAGAGCACGCCGGTGGTCAGCTGACCCACGCTGATCCACCCCCGGAGGGTGAAGAGACCGCCGAGCACCAGGGTGCCCAGCACCGCGAGGGTGTAGACGGCGTCGATGGTCGGGAACCAGACCGAGCGCAGCCAGAGCGTGTAGCGCTCCCAGGCCAGCCACTCGCCGAGCTTGCGGTCGGTGAGCCGGATCCGGTCCTCGCCCAGGCGCAGCGTCTCGACCGTGCGACCGGCGTCCACCGTCTCGGCGAGCACGGTGTTGACCGCCGCGTACCCGGCCGACTCGGAGCGGTAGGACTGCGGGGCCCGGCGGAAGTACCACCGGGAGCTGGCGAGCAGCAGCGGCAGGCCGATCACCGAGGTGAGGGCGAGCAGCGGGGAGGTGACCACCAGGGCGCCGAGCACCAGCACCAGCGAGACCACCGCGACGGCCAGCTCGGGGACGGCCTCGCGCACCGACTTGGAGAGCCGGTCGACGTCGGTGGTGCCGCGCGAGACGAGGTCCCCCGTGCCGGCCCGCTCCAGCACACCGGGCGGCAGCGCCACCGAGCGCACCAGGAAGTCCTCCCGCAGGTCGGCCAGCACCTCCTCGCCGAGCACCCCGCCGCGCAGCCGGGACCACCAGGTGAACCCGGACTGGACCAGCAGGGCCAGCAGGTACCAGCCGACGGCGGCCGCGATGGCACCCTCGGCGGTGCCGGTGGCGAGCGACTCGACCAGCCCGCCGAGCACCCAGGGGCCGACCAGGCCGGCCACCGTGGCGACGGCGTGCAGTGCCACCACCGAGCCGAAGTTGACCCGGTGCCGGCGGGCCAGCAGTCGGACGTAGTCGCGGACGGCGGCGGGGGAGCCGACCGGCAGCATCGTCGCGGGCCCGCTCTCCGATCGGGCGGGGGGCTTCATGCGCTGCTCCTCGGGCGGGGCCCGGCAGGGGTGCCGGGGTGCTGGGCGGACGGGTGGCGGCGGGGTGGACGCCGGCGGGAGCGGGACGGGGCGGCGTGCCGCACGGGGACGCCGCTCACACCCCCTCCGGTACGACCGCGGCCGCCACCGGGGCCGGGTCCTCCTCGCGGGTGACCACGGCCCGGTAGCGCGGGTCGCCGCGCATCAGTTCCCGGTGGGTGCCGGCGGCGGCCACCCGGCCGTCGTGGACCAGCAGCACCCGGTCGGCCTGGTCGAGCAGCAGTGGGCTGGTGGCGAGCACGACGGTGGTGCGCCCGGCCCGGCTCTTGCGCAGGCCGGCCGCGATCCGCGACTCGGTGTGGGCGTCGACGGCGCTCGTCGGCTCGTCGAGGACGAGCACCGGCGGGTCGGCGAACAGCGAGCGGGCCAGGGCCAGGCGCTGGCGCTGGCCGCCGGAGAGCGAGCGACCCCGCTCGGTGATGCCGGCCAACATCGGGTCCCCGCCGCAGTCGGGCGAGCCGTCGACCAGGGCGTCCAGCACGTCGGCGGCGCGGGCGGCGGCCAGCGCGTCGGCGGCCTCGACCCGCCCGGAGGCGGGCACGTCCAGCAGTTCGGCGAGGGTGCCGGAGAGCAGCACCGGCTCCTTGTCGTGGACCAGGACGGCGGCGCGGGCCTCGGCCAGCGGGACGGCGTCCAACGGGGTGCCGCCGAGCCGCACCGCGTGCCGCTCCCGGGCCGGCTCCGCCCCCTCGGCCGACGGTACGTGGCCGCCGAGGCGCTCGGCGAGCTCCCCCGCGAAGTCCGGATCGCCGCAGACCACGGCGGTCAGCTCGCCCGCGCGGGCGGTCAGACCGGTGAGCGGGTCGTGCAGGTCACCGTGCTCGGGGCGGTCGAGGGAGGCCTCCGGCGCACCGGTGGTCCGGGTCAGGGCGAGCACCCGCACGGCCCGGCCCGCGGAGACCCGGGCGACGCTCCAGGCGTGCGCGGCCTCGCCGAGGATGCGCAGCGGCGCGGCCAGGAAGGCCGTCGCCCCGTACACCGACACCAGGGTGCCGATGCCGATCCGGCCGGTGGCGGCCAGGTGGGCGCCGTACCAGGTGACGCCGACCACGAAGAGGCCGGGCAGCAGCACCTGCTGGGCCTGCATCAGCGACCAGATCCGGGTGGCCCGCACGGCTGCCGCCCTGACCTTCTGGGAGGCGGCCCGGTAGCGGGCGAGGAAGAGCTCCTCGCCGCCGATGCCCCGCAGGACGCGCAGCCCGGCGACGGTGTCGGCGGCCAGCTCGGTGGCCCGGCCGCCGAGTGCGCGCTGTTCGGCGTAGCGCTTCTCGAAGGGGCCGAGCAGTGGCCAGACCGAGGCGGCGAGCACCGGCACGCCGAGCAGGACGGCCAGGCCGAGCAGCGGTTGGACGGCGAGGACGACGGCGCTGACCCCGAGCCAGACCAGCACCGCGGCGCGGACGCGCGCGACCAGCTCGACGTACCAGCCGATCTTCTCCACGTCGCCGCTGCCGACGGCGACGATCTCGCCGGTGGCGATCCGGCGGGACAGCCCGGCGCCGAGCCGGGAGGCCTGGCGCGCGACCAGCTGGCGGACCTGGGTCGCGGCGGTGATCCAGTTCCAGACGGCCTGGCGGTGCAGCAGCACGGTACCGGCGGCGGCGACGACCGAGAGCGCGAGGGCGAAGGCGCCGGCCCGCCACAGACCGGCGGCCGATCCGTCGACGGCGGCCTGGACGCCCTGGCCGAGCGGCAGCGGCAGGGCCGCCCGGCAGCCCATCTCCAGCAGCGCCCAGAGGGTGGAGAGCACCTGGCCGCGTCGCTGGCTGCGCTGGAGCCAGCGCAGGAAGGCGAGCGGCGAGGAGAGGTCGGGGCTGCCGGGGTCGGGCAGCGGCAGGGTTTTGAGCGGCATGTCGCTCCGTTGCGGGGGTTAACGGGCAGGGAGGGGCAGGCGCGCGCCCCGGATCGCGGGGCACCGCCGAGTACCCGGGCCGCGCTGGGCGGATCCGGGGCGTGGAGGGGTACGGAGGTGGTGTCGGGGCGGCGTCCGCGGGCGGAGGGCACGCGGCTACGGGGCCGGCGGCGTCACGGCGGGCTGGGTTCAGGACGTCATGGGAATCGAGCCTGCCCGTATCGATGTGACGTACGCAACAGGTTTTCCGGCCGTCCGCCGACCTGCCGACTTTCCCCGCCGGACCGGGAACATCGACGGCGCCCTCCTGGTTGCCAAGATCCGGAACCCCGTCGGACGACCAGGAGGGCATCCCTTCCCGTGAGCACCATCCCCCACGTCACCCTCAACAACGGGGTGAAGATCCCGCAGCTCGGTTTCGGCGTCTGGCAGGTCCCGGACGCCGAGGCGACCGCCGCCGTCCGCACCGCGATCGAGGCGGGCTACCGCTCGATCGACACCGCCGCGATCTACGAGAACGAGGCCGGCACCGGCCAGGCGATCGCCGAGGCCCTCAAGGCCGGCGTCCGCCGCGAGGACCTGTACGTCACCACCAAGCTGTGGAACTCCGGCACCGCCGACTGGACGGGCGAGCAGGGCCGCGACGCGGTCCTCAAGGCCTTCGACACCTCGCTGGACAAGCTGGGCCTCGACTACGTCGACCTGTACCTGATCCACTGGCCCCGCCCGATGCACGGCAGCTACCCGAACGTCTGGAAGGCCTTCGAGCAGCTGCTCGCGGACGGCCGGGTGAAGTCCGTCGGCGTCTCGAACTTCGGCCCCGAGCAGCTGACCCGCCTGCTGGAGGAGTCCTCCGTGGTGCCGGTCCTCAACCAGGTCGAGCTGCACCCGCACTTCCCGCAGCGCCAGCTCCGCGCCTTCCACGCCCAGCACGGCATCGCCACCGAGGCGTGGAGCCCGCTGGGCCAGGGCAAGGGCCTGCTGGCCGAGCCCGCGCTGGTGAAGGTGGCCGAGAAGCACGGCCGGACCGTCGCCCAGGTCGTCCTGCGCTGGCACCTGCAGAGCGGCGTGATCGCGATCCCGAAGTCGGTCACCCCGTCGCGGATCAGGGAGAACCTGGACGTCGCCGGCTTCGAGCTGGACGCCGAGGACCTCGCCGCGATCGCCGCCGTCGAGACCGGCGAGCGGCTCGGCCCGGACCCGCAGGGCTTCGACTGGAACTGACGTGCCCGGCCGCGGCCCGGCCGACCGCGGGGCCGGACGCGACCCGTCCGGCCCGCCGCGCGATCGGCCGGGCCGCGATCTGACGGCAGGTCGACGCCGAAGGCCGTCACCCCCTGGTCGGGGTGACGGCCTTCGGGCTCAGGCGAATCGTTTTGGCTGCTCTACAGACGGGCGGCCTTGGCGAGCAGCGCGAGGGCCGCCTCGTGCTCGTGCTCCTCCAGCGGAGAGAGCAGCAGGCACTGGACCTCACGGACCCCGGCCGCCGAGCGGTGCAGCAGGTCCTGGCCCGCCGAGGACAGCGAGAGCAGGTTGCGGCGGCCGTCCGAGGGGTCGCGGCGACGGAGCACCAGGCCACGGCGGACGAGACGGCTGACCATCTCGGCCATCGTCGCCTTGTCCAGCGAGGCGAGCTCGCCCACCGTGCGCTGGTCGGCGCCCGGCTCCAGCTCCAGCGCGTCCAGCACCGCGTACTGCGGCGCCGTCAGCTCGGAACCGACGTGCTCGGACCAGAGCTTGGTGTGCACCTGCTGGCCGACCCGGATCAGGTAGCCGATCGCCCGCTGGGCGTCGAGCATCGGACGGGCGTCGGTCAGGACGGCCACTGCGGCCGGCTCCAGCCTGGCTATCCGCGCCATCACCCGGACGATCTCCAGTTGCTCCTCCGGGCTGAGCGGCTCGAACAGCGTGCGCTGCACGCGAACCACTCCGCCGGTGGCCTCGCGGACCGCCTGCGCACCGTTCTGAGAGAGTGCCAGCAGCTTGCGTCGGCCGTCTGCCGGGTCCCGGCGCCGCAGCACCAGGCCCCGCCGCACCAGACGGGCGACCATTTCGGCCATCGTGGCCTTGTCGAGCGAGGCCCGCTCCCCCACCGTGCGCTGGTCGGCGCCCGGTTCGAGGGCGAGAACCAGCAGTACCGCGAACTGCGGAGCCGTGAGGTCGGCTCCGACGTGCTCGGACCACAGGCGGGTGTGGACCTGCTGTGCAACGCGGATGAGGTGTCCGGGCGACTGCTGCAGTCGCGCGGACACGCGGGTCGTCGGGATCTCCCCCAGCACCATGTATCCGTCCCGATGTCACACCCGGTGTGTGTGGGACACCCGGGTGGGGCAGTAACGGCGTGTGGGCGTCCCGCTATGAGGGAGGGCGCGCCAGCCGTGCAGCCGGTGGCTGCTGGCGCACACTATACAAACGCCAAGGCCCTGCTGGCAGACGGGGGCCGATAGTAGACGCAACTTCCGGGAACTTGGCATATTTACTCGTCCGGGCGGGGTGTCGTTCACCCACTCGCAGCAGAAAGCCGACCGGCCGGTCCTTACCCTCGGTCACCTGCGGCTCTGTCCTCTGGTTCGGTTGCCTACTCGTCGGTAAGGTGTCGGCGAAGCGCTCTCAACGCCACCCTCCGGCCGACCGTGACGAATTTTTTTCGAGCGGACCGGCCAGCAACCCCACGAGAGAGACGAGACCGAGCATGACCGAGCAGAGCACCGCACCCCGCACCCCGTCCGCCGCCGGGCAGGAGGGGGCCAGGGTCGCGGTCGTCACCGGCGCCGCCCGCGGGATCGGCGCCGCCACCGCGCTGCGGCTGGCCGCCGACGGGTACGCCGTCGCCGTGGTCGACCTCGACGAGGCGGCCGGCAAGGACACCGTCGACCGGATCGTCGCGGCCGGCGGCCGGGCGCTGGCCGTCGGCGCCGACGTCTCCGACGCCGAGCAGGTCCAGGCCGCCGTCGAGCGGATCGCGGCCGAACTCGGCGCCCCGGTCGTCCTGGTCAACAACGCCGGCGTGCTGCGTGACAACCTGCTGTTCAAGATGTCCGAGTCCGACTGGGACACCGTGATGAACGTGCACCTCAAGGGCGCCTTCCTGATGACCCGCGCGGTGCAGAAGCACATGGTCGACGCCGGCTTCGGACGCATCGTCAACCTCTCCTCCTCCTCGGCGCAGGGCAACCGCGGCCAGGCGAACTACTCCGCCGCCAAGGCGGGCCTGCAGGGCTTCACCAAGACCCTGGCGATCGAGCTCGGCAAGTTCGGCGTCACCGCCAACGCCGTGGCCCCCGGCTTCATCGCCACCGAGATGACCGCGGCCACCGCCGCCCGGGTGGGCATGGACTTCGAGGACTTCAAGCGGGCGGCCGCCACCCAGATCCCGGTCAACCGGGTCGGCGTCCCCGAGGACATCGCCAACACCATCTCGTTCCTGGCCGGCGAGGGCGCCGGCTTCGTCTCCGGCCAGGTCATCTACGTCGCCGGTGGACCACTCGACTGATCCGCCCACCGCGAGAGCCGCCCCCGGTCGACCACGGCCGGGGGCGCACCTCTATATAGAGGCATGAACATGCCCGGGGCTCCACGGGGGCGTGGACGTGTCCGAGGTGCGGGGCGGGCTCGACCGCACCGGGCGCGGCCCGGCGGCCCGGCGGCCCGGCGCCTCAACGGCCCGCCGCCCGCTCACCCCAGGCCCCGCAGCACGGGCAGCAGACCGGCGAGCCGTTCCAGCTGCTCCGCCTGCCCCCGCGCGTCGGCCACGCCGAGCCGGCAGACCAGGTGCCTCGCTCCCGCCGCCGAGTACGCCCGCAGCCGCCGCGCGACCTCCTCGGCAGGGCCGGCCACCAGGCACTGGATCGTCTCGGCCACCTCCAGCGGCACCCCGTACGTCGCCCGGCAGAAGGCGTCCAGGCCCTCGCGCCCACCCTCCCGACCCGGCGTCACCAGCACCGTGCAGTAGAGCGCCGGGGTGATCGCGGCCGCCTCCCGGCCGGCCCCGGTGGCCGCGGCCCGTACGTCCGCCAGGCCCGGCCGGTAGTCGCGGTGGTCCGGCGGGTACGGCAGCCACCCGTCGTAGAGCCGGCCGGTACGGGCCAGCGCCGCCGGGGTCGCCCCGCCCAGCCAGACCGGCGGGCCGCCGGGGCGGTGCGGGGCGAGCCCCTGGGGCAGGTCGTCGAAGTGCAGCACCTTGCCGTGGAAGTCGGACGGCCCGGTGGCCGTCCACAGCCGGCGCCAGAGCGCCACCGTCTCGTCGAGCCGTCCGAAGCGGCGCTCCCAGGGCACCTCCGACACGGCGTACTCCCGTTCGGAGCGGTTCGGGAAGCCCGCGCCGACGGTCACCACCAGCCGTCCGGCCGAGAGCAGGTCCAGCGAGGCCAGCGCCCGGGCGGTCTGCACCGGCCGGCGGAAGGCGGGCAGCAGGGCGGCGGTGCCGAGGGTGACCCGCTCGGTCCGCGCGGCCAGCGCGCCGAGCAGGGCGAGCGGGTCGAGCATCGGTTTGAGCAGGGTGTCCCCGGCCCAGAGCGAGTCGAACCCGAACTCCTCGGCCCGCGCCCCGAACCCGATCAGGCCGCGCGGCCCGCCGGCCCCGTCCCACTGCGCCGCACCGGTCGGCAGCACCACACCCACACGCATCTCGTCGTCCATGGCAGCCAGCCTCGCCCCGGGCGGCGGGCCGGGCAATTCCCTGCGGGGAATGGCGATTCCCTCGCCGCGGGCACTAGAACTTGGCCGTGGACTTCCCTCAGGCACTGCGCGAGCGGCGCACCCGACGCCGCCTCAGCCAGCTCGAACTCGCGGACCGGGCCGGCACCACCCAGCGGCACCTCAGCTTCGTCGAGACCGGCCGCTCGGCTCCCGGCCGGGAGCTGGTCATCCGGCTGGCCGAGTCCCTGGAGCTGCCCCTGCGCGAGCGCAACGACCTGCTGCTGTCGGCCGGCTTCGCGCCCGCCTATCCGAGCGGCGCCCTGACCGACCCCGAACTCGCCCCCGTACTGGACGCGCTGGAGCACATCCTGACCGGGCACCTGCCCTACCCGGCGGTGGTCGTCGACCGCTACGGCGAACTCGTCGCGGCCAACACCGCGTTCGGCCTGCTGACCGAGGGCGTCCCGGCCGACCTGCTGGGCCCGGCGACGAACGTCTACCGGGTGGCCCTGCACCCGCGGGGGCTGGCGCCGAGGATCGAGAACCTCCCCGAGTGGGCGCAGCACATCCTGACGGCCCTGCGGCGCGAGGCGGAGCGCCACCCGGACGAGCGACTGGACGCCCTGCACGCCGAGCTCGGCTCCTACCTGCCGGCGCGGGCGCCCACCACGGCCCCGCTCGGCTTCGCGGTGCCGATGGAGCTGCGCTCCCGGCACGGCCTGCTGCGGCTGATCACCACCATCACCACCTTCGCCACGGCGGCCGACGTGACCCTGGCCGAGCTGAAGCTGGAGGCCTTCCTGCCCGCCGACCGGGCCACCTCGACGATCCTCGCGGGGCTGTGCGACGCCGACCGGCCGGCCGCGCCGGGCCCCGCGGTCCGACCGGCCGGATATTCGGGAATTCCCATTCGAGACTCGCTCTGACATTCGAACAGGAATTACCCGGGGAGCTGTTCCGCAAAACCGCCGCCACCCGGCGCACGGGAGCCCCCAACAGGTGGACTCCCGCCGAGCGTGCGCTTAGCACACACTTTGACCTGCGACCTTTTCCTCGGGAAAAAGGACTCATGAATTCTTGACGCGGGTAATCTCCATTCCGTGCATGCGCAGACCGAATCATCACCGGCCCCGACCAGGCCGCCGGCCGGTCCCGACCCGGCCTATTCCAGCTGGCCCCCGCTGAACCGGACCCAAGCCACCCTGCTGGCCCTCACCGCACTGGCCTACCTGATCGTGATCGCCGGCGTGCTCCTGGACACCGCCCTGGTGGACCTCGACTGGTGGGCCAGGCTGGTCCGGCCGTACCACCGCTGGCCCGAGCTGGAGCCGCTGCTGAGCGCCTGGGTGGTGGCGGGCCAGCGCGGGCCCTCCGCGATCGCGGCGGGGGGCTGGCTGCTCTGGCGGGCCTGCCGGACGCACACCGCGCGCCCGCTGCTGGTGATGGCCACCGCACTGCTGCTGCTCAACGTCACGGTCGGCACCGTGAAGATCGTCACCGGCCGGCTGGGCCCGCACTACGCCCACTACGTCGGCTCGGCCGAACTGTTCTCGGGCGGCACCGTCTTCCCCTCCGGACACACCGCCAACGCCGTGGTGACCTGGGGCGTGCTCGCCTACCTCGCGGCGCGCTGGCGGCGCACCGGCGCCGTACTGGCCGGCGCCACCGCCTGCTCGATCGGACTCACCACCGTGTACCTCGGCACGCACTGGGTGAGCGACGTGCTCGCCGGCTGGGCGGCCGGTCTGCTGGTGCTGCTGGCCCTCCCGCTGGCCGAGCCGCTGCTGACCTCCGTCGCCGGCCGGTTCGCGGCCCGCCGCCGGGGGCCCGGGCGGGCCCGCTCCCTCCCGGTCGATCCCGAGGCCGCCCGGGCACCGGCGACCGGGCTCACCCCTCCCAGGCTCGTTCCACGACCCCGTCCCGCACCGTCAGGTTCAACCGACCCTCGCGGTACTCCATAGTGATCATGGCGCCGGGCTCCAGCACCCGGACGGTGTCCCAGCCACGGGCTCGGGCCAGTTCCCCGGCCTCCTCGGCGGACAGTCCGGGAAACTCCCCGGTCCGGTCGTCGGCCATCTCGCTCCCCCTTCGGTACGGCGGCACGCCCGCCGGGACCACCGCGGGGCACCCGTCCGGCACCCGTCCCGCGGCACGGTCACGTCCCGCCGACGGACGTACGCTGGAATCGTAGACCGCCCACCCGGACACCGGGCGCCGCCAGGAGGTGAGCGAGGTGCGCGCGACGACCCCCAGACGCTGGCGCAGCGGCACCGAGCCGGCCACGGCCCGCAGCGACCTCAAGCTCCGGCTGCTGCTGTCGCTCACCTTCACGCCGTTCTTCGCCCTCTGCACCGTCGGCTTCGCGGTGTTCGCCGCCAGGGCCCGGCCGGGTGGCGAGCCCACCCGGGACACCCTGATCGGGTTCGCGATCGCCTGCGGCGCGCTGACCCTGTTCGCCCTGGTGGACCTCTGGATCGTGCTGCGCCGCCGGCAGACGGAGCTCTGACGGGCGGGGCCGGCCGGCGCACCGGTCCGCCCCGCCCCCGTCGCGCGACAGGACAGGGCGTCGGGACGGGACGGCGGGACAGGACGGCGGGACAGGACGGGCGGACCTCAGCGGCTGCCGACCGCCTGCTTGACCAGCGTGCGTCCGAAGTCCCACATCAGGCCGCTGCCCCGGTGCGCGTCGTCCATCACGTCGGTGAACGCGTCCAGGAAGCGGTCGACGTCCCGCTCGGTGACGGTCAGCGGCGGGATCAGTTTGATGACCTCCAGGTGGTCGCCCGACACCTGGGTGAGGATCCGGTGCCGCTGGAGCAGCGGGACCACCACCATCTGCGCGAACAGGCCCTTGCGGGCCGCCTGCAGGGCCGTCCACCCGGTGCGCAGCTTCAGCGACTTCGGCCGGCCGAACTCGATGCCGATCATCAGCCCCCGGCCGCGGACGTCGGCCAGCAGCTCGTACCGGTCGGTCAGCGCGGCGAGGCGCTCGCGGAGGAGGTCGCCGACCCGCCGGGCGTTCTCCACCACCTTCTCGTCGCGCAGGACGTGCAGGGTGGCCAGCCCCGCGGCCATCGCCTGGGCGTTGGAGCCGAAGCTCGCCGAGTGGACCAGGACGCGGTCCATCGAGGAGTACACCTTCTCGAAGATCCAGCCCTTGCCGAGGGTCGCGCCGATCGGCACGTACCCGCCGGAGAGCGCCTTGGCCGCGCACACCAGGTCCGGGAGCACGCCCTCCTCGTGCTGGTAGGCGAAGAACTCCCCGGTGCGGCCGATCCCGGTCTGCACCTCGTCGCAGATCAGCAGGGCCTTGTGCTCGTGCAGCAGGGCCTGGGCGGCGCGCAGCCAGCCGGGCGACGGCGCGTGCACGCCCTTGCCCTGGATCGGCTCGACGATCAGCGCCGCCACGTCGCCCCGCTTGAGCTCGCGGGCGAGCGCGCCGAGGTCCCCCAGCGGGATCGCGGTGTCGGGCAGCAGCGGGTCGAAGCCCTTGCGGAAGCCGCTCTCGCCGTTGACCGAGAGCGAGCCGGCGGTCAGCCCGTGGAAGGCGTGGTCGCAGTAGAGGACGCGGCGGCGCCCGGTGGCGTACCGGGCGAACTTCAGCGCCGTCTCGACCGCCTCGGTGCCGCTGTTGCCGAAGAACACCCGGTCCAGCCCGGGGGTGTACGAGAGCAGTTCCTCCGCCAGCAGCCCGGGCAGCGGTGAGCAGTCGAAGCGGGTGAGGTCGGGCAGTTCGAGGTCCATCACCTGCTGGACGGCGGCCCGTACGACCGGGTGGTGCCGGCCGAGCGCGAAGATGCCGAACCCGGCCAGCATGTCCAGGTACTCGTTGCCCTCGGCGTCGTAGAAGTACGGGCCCTCGGCCCGCTCGTAGTACTTGTCGAAGCCGATGGTGTGCAGCATCCGGGGCAGCTGCGGGTTGAGGTACCTGCCGTGCAACTCGTAGCGCTCGGAGCCGCGTTCGGCGATCAGCGCGGCGAGGTCGAAGCCCGGGGCCGCGGCCGGGCGGGCGGGGGCCGGTTCGGTGCTGGGGTCAGCCGGCATGGCGCTGGTTCGCTCCTCGGGTCGGTAGCAGCCGCTTGGCGATGGCGGCGGTCTGGGCGGCCACGCCGGTTCCGGTGAGGCCGATCTCCTCCAGGATCTCGCCGCGCGAGGCGTGGGCGAGGAACTCCTGGGGAATGCCGAGCACCCGCAGCGGGGTGTCGATCTCGGCGTCCCGCATGGCCTGGGCGACGGCGGCGCCCACGCCGCCGACCCGGCCGTTGTCCTCGACGGTGACCACCAGGCGGTGGGCGGCGGCGAGTTCGACCAGGGCCGGGTCCACCGGCTTGACCCAGCGCGGGTCCACCACGGTGGTGGTGAAGCCCTCGGCGAGCAGCAGGGCGGCGGCGTCCAGGCAGGCGGGGGCGGTGGTGCCGACGGCGACCAGCAGGATCTCGGGGGCGGGGCCGGTGCGCTGCAGCACGTCGACGCCGCCGATCCGCTCCAGGGCGGGGATCGCCGGGCCGGTGTCGGCCTTGGGGAACCGCACCACGGTGGGCGCGTCGGTCACCTCGACCGCCTCCCGCAGCTGCGCCCGCAGCTGGTCGGCGTCGCGCGGGGCGGCCAGTCGCAGGCCGGGCACCACCTGGAGGACGGACATGTCCCACATGCCGTTGTGGGAGGCGCCGTCGGTGCCGGTGACGCCGGCCCGGTCGAGCACGAAGGTGACGCCCAGCCGGTGCAGCGCGACGTCCATCAGCACCTGGTCGAAGGCCCGGTTGAGGAAGGTCGCGTAGACGGCCACGACCGGGTGCAGCCCGCCGGTGGCCAGGCCCGCGGCGCTGGTGACGGCGTGCTGCTCGGCGATCCCGACGTCGAAGGTCCGCTCGGGGTAGGCCTGCGCGAACTTGGCCAGTCCGACGGGCTGGAGCATCGCCGCGGTGATCGCGACCAGGTCCGGCCGCTCGGCCCCGAGGGCGAGCATCTCGTTGCCGAAGACCGACGTCCAGGAGGTGCCGCCGCTCGGCGAGATGGGCAGGCAGGTGTACGGGTCGATCGGGCCGACCGCGTGGAACCGGTCGGCCTCGTCCTGCTCGGCGGGGCGGTAGCCGCGGCCCTTGACGGTCAGGCAGTGCACGATGACCGGGCCGCCGAAGCCCCCGGCCTGGCGCAGCGCCTGCTCGACGGCGCCGACGTCGTGGCCGTCGATCGGGCCGAGGTACTTCAGGCCGAGGTCCTCGAACATGCCCTGGGGCGCGAAGGCGTCCTTGAAGCCCTTCTTCGCGCCGTGCAGCGCGCCGAAGATCGGCTGGCCGACCAGCGGCGTGCGCTGCAGCGCCCCCTTCCCGAGCGCCAGGAACCGCTCGTAGCCCTGGGTGGTGCGCAGGGTCGAGAGGTGGTGGGCGAGCCCGCCGATCGTCTTCGCGTACGAGCGCTCGTTGTCGTTGACGACGATGACCAGCGGCCGGTCCTGCGCCTCGGCGATGTTGTTGAGGGCCTCCCAGGCGAGGCCTCCGGTCAGCGCGCCGTCGCCGATGACGGCGACGGTCCGGCGGTCGTGCTGGCCGAGCAGCTGGGTGGCCTTGGCCAGGCCGTCGGCGTAGGCGAGCGCGGTCGAGGCGTGCGAGTTCTCCACCAGGTCGTGCTCGGACTCGGCCCGCGAGGGGTAGCCGGAGAGGCCGCCCCGGGCGCGCAGCCGGCTGAAGTCCTGCCGGCCGGTGAGCAGCTTGTGGACGTAGCTCTGGTGCCCGGTGTCCCACACGATCCGGTCGTACGGGGAGTCGAAGACCCGGTGCAGGGCGATGGTGAGTTCGACGACGCCGAGATTGGGACCGAGGTGGCCGCCCGTCCGGGTGACGGCGCCGATCAGGAAGTCCCGGATCTCCTCGGCCAGCAGGGGGAGATCCGCCGCGGGCAGGTGTCTGAGGTCTGCTGGTCCCTTGATCGCGGGCAGGAGTGACATGGGTTCACCTCAGGACTTGTTCGACTGACGAGTGGGGTGTTCAGCCTGCCGTGAGAGCGGTCGGCGCGCCTGCTGGGCGCCTGCACGTCTGACCTGTGGGTGGGTGGCGGTGCCCGGCACGGGGGAGCCCGTGCCGGGCGGGGCCCGGAGCCGGCGGCCCGCGGGGGGGGGGTGGCGCCGCCCCCCGACGGCCGGGGCCCTCAGTTCCGGCGGTTGGCGCCGATGGTCTCGCGGAGGGCGCGCAGCGACTCGGTGAGCGAGCCCATGGTGGCGAGCACGGCGGTCGGTTCGTACCCGCAGTGCGCCATGCAGTTCTCGCACCGCGGGTCGCGGCCGCGGCCGTACTTGGACCAGTCGGTCTTCTCGATGAGCTCGCGGTAGGTCGGCACGTACCCGTCGGACATCAGGTAGCAGGGGCGCTGCCAGCCGAACAGCGAGTAGTTGGGGATGCCCCAGGCGGTGCACTCGAAGTCGACCTTGCCCTCCAGGAAGTCCAGGAAGAGCGGGCTGTGGTTGAGGCGCCACCGGCGGCGGTTGCCCCCGGCGAAGGTCTTCTTGAAGAGCTCCCTGGTCTGCTCGACGCCGAGGAAGTGCTCCTGGTCGGGCGCCTTCTCGTAGGCGAAGGCCGGGGAGATCATCATCTCGTCGACCTGGAGTTCGTCGTTGAGGTAGTCGAGCACCTCGATGATGGTCTGCGGGGTGTCGGTGTTGAAGAAGGTGCTGTTGGTGGTGACCCGGAAGCCGCGCCGCTTGGCCTCCTTGATCGCCTCCACCGCCTCGTCGAAGGTGCCCTCCTTGGCCACCGAGGCGTCGTGCCGCTCGCGCAGCCCGTCGATGTGCACGGTGAAGGTGAAGTACGGCGAGGGCGTGAACTTGTCCAGCTTCTTGCGCATCAGCAGCGCGTTGGTGCAGAGGAAGACGTACTTGCGGCGCTCCACCAGCTGGCGGACGATCTCGTCGATCTGCGGGTGCATCAGCGGCTCGCCGCCCGCGATGGAGACCATCGGCGCGCCGGACTCCAGGACCGCGCCGACCGCCTGGGCGACCGGCATGCGCTGCTTGAGCACCCCCGCCGGGTGCTGGATCTTCCCGCAGCCCTCACAGGCGAGGTTGCAGGCGAACAGCGGCTCCAGTTCCACGATGAGGGGGAATTTGTCCCGCCGCTTGAGCAGCTTCTGCTGCATGAGGTAGGTGCTGACCCGCACGGTCTGGCGCAGCGGCATGGCCATGGCTAGCTCGCCTCCTGAGGGAGCGTCGAGGATGTGGGGTGAGTCGGGGGGTGCGGACCACCGGGGTCGCCGACCGCGCCGGGCGGGCCGGCCGGCCGCGCGGCGGTGGCGGGCGAGGCGGCCTGCGCGTGCCAGGCCACCAGGGCGGGCACGGTGGCGCGCAGCGTACGCCAGGCCCGCAGTCCGGCCGGCAGGGTGCCGGGTCGGACCAGCTCGCGTTCGGGGGTGTCGACCACGACCCGCAGGACGGCGGCCGGCAGCGGGCCGGTGGCGCCGGCGGCCGGCGGGGCCGGCGGCAGCTCGCGGAGCCGGGCGAGCACGGCCGCGGCCTCCATGTCGACGGCCAGCGCGCCCTGCGCGTGCAGGGCGCGGCGCTCCAGACCGCGGACGACGTGGTCGGCGGTGTGGTGCGCGCCGATGTGGACGGTCAGGCCCCGGGCTTGCAGGGCCTTGGCGAGGGTCGGGCCGGAATCGATCGCGAAGTGGTTGCCTTCGGCGTCGCGCACCCCGTTCGCAACGATGACGTCTCCCGGGCTTATTCCCGGGGCGACCGCGGCACCGAACCCGGCGACCACCAGGGCGCCGTACCCGCCGGGCGCGGCGGTCAGCAGGCGCCTGACGGCGAGCCCGGCGCGGCGGCGGCCCATGCCGGTGCGCACCAGCACGGGCGGGCCGCCGGCCGCGCCCGACCAGTCGCCGCCGCGCAGCGCCCAGACCTCGGGGCCCAGGGCGCAGAGCACCAGGAGCGGGGCGGTGCTCATCGGGCGGCCCCGATCCCCGGCGCGCTGCCGGCCAGGGCGCCGGCGCCGGGCGTGCCGTTGAGGTAGCGGCCGAGCGCGGTGACGGGGAAGACCAGGCGGTAGAGGTGGTAGTTGATGGAGAAGTCCCACGGGAACCCGGTGCCGGTGAACTGGGGTTCGTCCCAGGTGCCCTCGGGCAGCTGGGTGCGCACCAGCCAGTCGACGCCGCGTTCGACCGCCGGGTTGGCCCGGCCCTCCGGCCCCTCGCCGGCGGCCAGCAGGGCCATCAGCGCCCAGGCGGTCTGCGAGGCGGTGGAGTCCCCGCGCCCGGCCCAGTTCTGCGGGTCCTCGTAGGAGCGCATGTCCTCGCCCCAGCCGCCGTCGGCGTTCTGGCGCTCCTCCAGCCAGCGCACCGCCCGGCGGACGGCGGGGTGGGTGTCCGGCACGCCGGTGGCGACCAGGGCCGGCAGGACGGAGCCGGTGCCGTAGATGTAGTTGGTGCCCCAGCGGCCGAACCAGGAGCCGTCCTGCTCCTGGTTGCGCAGCAGCCACTGCACGCCGCGGCGGGTACGGGGGTCGTCCGCCATGCCGACCTCGGCGAGCATCTCGACCACGTGCGCGGTGACGTCGGCGGAGGGCGGGTCGACGACCTCGCCGAAGTCGCAGAACGGCAGCTTGTTGGGCAGGGTGCTGGTGTTGTCCACGTCGAAGGCGCCCCAGGCGCCGTTCTTGGACTGCATGCCGAGGTTCCAGTCGACGGCCCGCCCGACGGCGCCCGAGACCCGGGCCGGATCGGGGTGCGCCACCCGGCGCAGGGCGAGGACCACCTCGGCGGTGTCGTCGATGTCGGGGTAGTTGTCGTTCTCGAACTCGAAGGCCCAGCCGCCGGGGGCCAGCGAGGGGCGCTGGACGGACCAGTCGCCGCGCCGGGTGATCTCCTCGCCGATCATCCAGTCGACCGCGGACACCAGGGCCGGGTGGTCGGCGCCGACGCCGGCGTCGACCAGCGCGATGGTGGCCAGGCAGGTGTCCCAGACCGGGGACTGGCAGGCCTCCATCCAGCGCATGCCGTCCTCGGTGTGCACGGTGAAGCGGTCGAAGGCGGCCAGACCCGCCTGCATGACGGGGTGCTCCAGTTCGTAGCCCTGGAGGTGCAGGGCGATCAGCGAGTAGACGGCGGGGGGCTGGATGCCGCCCCAGCAGCCGTCCGCCTCCTGCCGCTCGACGATCCAGCGGGCGGCCTGCGCCAGGGCGACCCGGCGCAGCGGGCGGACGGCCCGCCGGTGGTAGGCGTGCAGGAACTTGTCGAGGCGCTCGAAGATGCCGTCCCAGGTGGTGGGCGGGGCGAGCGGGCGTTGGGGGAAGGGGTTCGCCGGGTCGGCGTGCAGCTCGGTGAGGGCGAAGGGGGCCGGGCGGACCGGCCGGTGGGCGGACACCACGGTGAGCGGGACGATGGTCTGGCGGGCCCAGCAGCCGAAGGCGTAGATGTTCAGCGGCAGCCACTTGGGCAGGAACATGATCTCGGGCGGCATCTCCGGTAGCCGTTCCCACGGCCACCAGCCGAACAGGGCCAACCAGATCCGGGTGAAGACCCGGGTGGCCGCGATGCCGCCGCTGTCCCTGATGTGCCGGGCGGCCGCCTGCATGTGGGGGGCGCCGGGGTCGTCCCCGGCGAGTTTCAGCGCGACGTACGCCTCGACGGTGGTGGAGAGTTCCGCGGGGCCGCCGTAGAAGGTCGACCACGTGCCGTCGTCCCGCTGCTGGGAGCGGATCCACTCGGCGGTGGCCTTGGTCAGTTCTTCGTCCCGGATGCCGAGGAACTGACGCAGTAACAAGTCCTCGGCGTCCATGGTGACGTTCGTTTCCAGGTCACCCTTCCACCAGCCCTCGGAGCTCTGCAGCGACAGCAGGTGGGTGGTGGCGCGGGACAGTGCCTCCTGTGCGGAGGCGGCCCCGGGGACCGCGCCACCGATAGTGGGTCCATCAGCTTGTCGGACCGGTTTGGCTCCGTCACCCTCCCGCCGCCCGGCGCTCGCGAGGGGCAGGGACGGAGCCGCTCCCGGCGCCTGGTGCCCCGCGAGGCGTTCAGGCGCCGGTGGGCGCTCGCCCACCGCGACCGGCTCGGAATCGTACTCAGGGTCGAGCCGGCCGTCCGCAGTTGCTGTCAACTTGACGTCACCTCTCTCGTACCACCACGAATTCGGCGAGTGCGACGAAGTGCTCGCGCACCGTGTCGGCCATCGGCACCTCGTCCAGGGCGGCGAGGGCAGTCTTGTGCTGGCGGCGTGCCTCGTCCTGGGTCCAGGAGCGGCCGCCGGCCGCCTCGATCAGCGCCGCGCGGGCGGCGAGCTGCGGCTCGCTCTCCTCGCCGCGCCCCTTCGGGTCGGCGAGCTCCTCGGCCAGCCGGCGCGAGGCCGCGCCGCCCTCGGCCAGGGCCGCGGCGACCGGCAGGGACTTCTTGCGCTGGCGCAGGTCGCCCCAGTGCGGCTTGCCGGTGACCTCGGTCGCGCCCCAGATGCCGAGCAGGTCGTCGACGGCCTGGAAGGCGAGGCCCAGGTGGTGGCCGTAGCGCTGGAGGGCGTCCGAGGTGCGGTCGTCGGCACCGGCGAGCACCGCGCCGATCGCGGAGGCGGCGGCGAGCAGGGCGCCGGTCTTGTTGCCCTCCATCTCCAGGCACTCCTCGACGGTGACGACGTCGCGGTGCTCGAAGGAGAGGTCCTGGGCCTGGCCGTCGATGAGCTTGCGGGTGGCGGTGGTGATCAGCCGGACGGCCCGGGCCGCGTCGGCCGCGGAGGCCCCGCCGGTCACGGCGGCGTCCAGCAGCACCTCCGTCCCGAGCGTCGCCAGGGCGTCGCCGACCAGGATCGCCTGGGCCGGACCGAAGACCGTCCAGGCGGTGGCCCGGTGCCGTCGGGTCTCGTCACCGTCCATCAGATCATCATGGAGCAGGGAGAAGTTGTGCACCAGTTCAACGGAGACCCCGCCGGGCACCCCGGCCTGGGGTTCGGCGCCCACGGCCTGCGCCGAGAGCAGGGCCAGCGCCGGGCGCACGGCCTTGCCGCTGTCGCCCTGCACGGGGGTGCCGTCGCGGTCGATCCAGCCGAAGTGGTAGGCCGCCACGGTGTCCATCGGGGCCACCAGGCGGGCCACCGAGGCCCGCAGCGGGGCGGAACAGAGCGTGCGGGCGTGGGCGAGCAGCTCGGGCACCGAGATCGGCTCGGCCTGCGCCGTGCCTCCCGCGCCTCTGCCGATGCGTGACTCCACGGACGTTCCCTCTCCCTGATGGTGCCGGGCCGTGCTGGACGGCCGGGTGTTTGCGGTGTCGGCGGCGGCGCCGGACCGCGCGGCGGCGGTCGGCGCGGTGCCGGGTCGGGCGTCGTCGGTGCGGACGGGTCCGGTGGTCATCGCGGCCACCGCCCGTCGCCCCGGTCGACCGGGCGACGGGCGCTGCCGGTCAGAGCGGCGTCGGCCGCCGCGTGGCCGCTGCGCACGGCGCTCTCCATGGTCGCGGGCCAGCCGGTGGCCGTCCACGACCCGGCGAGCAGCAGTCCGGGGACGCGGGTCCGGGCCTGCGGCCGCAGCGCGGCGCTGCCCGGGGCCGGGTCGAAGGTGGCGGTGCGCTCGCGGGTGACGAAGAAGTCCAGCACCTCGGCGCCCCCGGCGGCCGGGAGCAGGCGGGCGAGCTCCGGCAGGTAGCGGCGGCGCAGCTCGGCGACCGGCAGGTCGATCTCGTCCTGGACGGCGGACTGGGACACGGCCAGGTACTGGGCCCCGGCGTGCGCGGCGCCCAGGGCGGTGGTGGCCAGCCCGGAGTGCGCGGTGCGGTCGAAGACCCACTGCACGGGCGAGCCCAGTGCGGCGAAGAAGGGGCGGCGCAGCACCGTGCGGTCGTAGATCACGTGCACGTTGAGGATGGGCGCGGTGCCGAAGCCGGCGAGCCGCTGCTGGCCGTCGATCGCGTCCGGCGGCAGCAGGGCGGCGGCGGTGTCCTGGGCGCCGGCGAGGACGACCGTGTCGGCGGAGAGCAGTTCGCCGCCGTCGAGGCGCACGGCGTGCTGGCCGGCCGGCTTGAGCTCGGTCGCGCGGGCGCGCAGCAGCACGCGCACTCCGGCGCGCTCCAGCTCCGCGAGCGCCGCGTCGTGGTGGATGGCGCCGAGCGGGACGGCGGCCGTACCGATGTCCGAGGCGCCCGGGTCGGAGAGCAGGCCGGTCTTGAAGACCATCGCGGCGAGTGCCAGCGACACCTGGTCGGCCCTGGCGTTGAGGGTGGCCACGCCCACCAGGTCCCACATGGCGGCGAGGGTGGCGGCGTTCTGGCCCTTGCGGCGCAGCCAGTCCCCGAAGGAGATCTCGTCGAGCGCCGGGTCCGCGAGGTCCAGGCCCTTGAGGGCGAGCGCGGCCCGCACCACCCGCAGGCGGTCGGCCGGGCCCAGGTGCGGGTACGCGGCGAGGCTGCCGGCCAGGTGCAGCGGGACGGGCAGGGCGGCCCGGCGCAGCCGGCCCAGGGTGCGGCGGGTGGCCGGCCCCGATCCGGACACGCCGAGGACCGGGACGTCCAGCCGGGGCTGGATGTCGACCAGGCGGCCGGCGCCGAGCCGGTCGACCAGCCCGCGGTAGGCGGTGCAGCAGCGCAGGAAGACGTGCTGGCCGTTGTCGACGGTCAGCTCGCCGCGCTGGAAGGAGAAGGCCAGTCCGCCGAGCCGGGGCCGGCCCTCGACCAGGGTGACCCGGTGGTCGGCCTCGGCGAGCCGCAGCGCGGCGGTGATGCCGGCCAGGCCGCCGCCGACCACCACGGCGGTGGGTCGGGTGCCCCCGGATCGCCCGCTCATCGGCCCTCCCCCCTGTCCTGGTCGCACGGGACGCCGACGTCCGACGCGGATGTGCCCATGCGTGATTGCCTGCTGACAAAGCGTGACATAACTGGCGTGAGAATCAAGAACGCCCTCCGGCGAGCCCCGACAGCGCCACGTATGCCTTCTCCCAGCCCGGGAGGGACACGCGGCCGCGCAGGACCGACTCGGGATCGGCCGCGATCCGGCCGAGCAGACGGTGGTAGATGCCGGCCATCGCGGCGGTGCAGGCGCGGCTGCGGCGGTCCAGCAGCGGCAGCAGGCGCAGGCCTTCGGCGAAGGACTCCTGGGCGCGCGCGGCCTCGAAGGCCACCAGCCCCGTGAAGTCCGCGCCGACCGGCGGGACGGCGAGCGCGAAGCCCTCCTCGCAGCCGAACCGGGCGAGGTCCTCGGCGGGCAGGTACGTCCGGCCGTTGACCGCGTCCTCGCGCAGGTCGCGCAGGATGTTGGTGAGCTGCAGCGCCAGGCCCAGGGTGTCGGCGTACCGGGCCCCGAGCTCCGGGTCCTCGCAGCCGTAGACCCCGAGCGAGAGGCGGCCGATCGAGCCGGCCACGCAGCGGCAGTAGACCTTGAGCTGCTCGAAGGTCTGGTACTCGGCGCCCTTGAGGTCCATCTCGACGCCGTCGATCAGCTCGTCGAAGCCGCCGAGCGGGATCGGGAAGCGCCGCGCGGCGTCCGCCAGGGCGACCTTGATGGGGTCGGTGTCGTCCTCCGCCACCGCGCCGGCCCGGATCTCGTCCAGCAGCTCGCGGGTGCGCAGCAGCTGGTCGGCCTTGCGCTCGGGTGGCAGTTCGCCGTCGCCGATGTCGTCGACCCGGCGGGCCAGGGCGTAGAGGGCCGACATGGCCAGCCGCTTGGGTTCCGGCAGCAGCCGGATTCCGTAGCTGAAGTTGCGGGCCTGCAGGGCGGTGACCGCCTCGCAGTACCGATAGGCCGCCATGACCTGCGCCGACGCCAGTGGTGATGCCGCCACTCGGGCGTTCACCTTCCCTTCGCGAAGATTGCCGCCGCCTTCGCTGCGAGGCGGCGCTTGTCGGGCTTCGCCTGCTGGGCGAGTACGTCGTACCCGGCCGCCTCGACGGCCGCCAGGGCCGCGTAGCCGCCGGCGGTGAATCCCGCCAGGAGCAGTCGGAGCCTCCCCCGAACCGTACCCACCAGCGGCGCGCCGCGATCGAGCAGGGTCCGGGCCCGGTCCGCCTCGAAGGCGATCAGCGCGCGCACGGCCGGGCCGGCGGTGGGTGCGGCGAGGTCGGCCTCGGTGACGCCGAACCGCGCGAGGTCCTCGGCGGGCAGGTAGATCCGGCCCCGGGCGAGGTCCTCGGCGACGTCCTGGAGGTGCTCGACGATCTGCAGGGCGCTGCAGACGGCGTCCGACAGGGCGACCCGCTCGGGGGTGGAGACACCGGCGATCGAGAGCACCAGCCGGCCGACCGGGTCGGCGGAGAGCCGGCAGTAGTCGATCAGGTCGCGGTAGCCGGGGTAGCGGGCGGTGGTCTGGTCCACCCGGTTGGCCTCGATCAGCCGGCGGAAGGGCTCCGGGGTGAGCGCGTGCCGGCCCACCAGCGGGACGAGGGCGCGCATCAGCGGGTGCCGGGGCCGGTCGGCGGCCGCCGGCTCCAGGGCGCTCTCGAACACCCGGTCGAGGTCGCGCTCCAGGCCGTCGAGCAGGGCGAGCCGGAACGCGGTCTCCACCGCCGTGGGCGGGCCCGCCGGCGCGCCCGGGGCCGGGGGCGGCGGCGCGGGCACGGCCGGGTCGACCCCCAGCGTGCGGGCGGTGCCGGCGGGGTCGGCGAGGTCGCCGTCCCCCGCGTCGTCCACCAGCCGGGCGAAGCCGTAGACGGCCATCAGGTCCGTGCGCCAGGCTGCGGGCAGGAAGAAGGGGGCGACCGGGAAGTTCTCCAGGTCCGCCTTGTCCAGCGTCACGCCTGCCGTCTGGTCCGCTGGCTCGCTGCTCGGATGGGCCGAAGCCGACACTGCTGTCACTCCCCCGTTCTACACCGCCTGGACCACTGACCTCGCCCGGACACGCGTCCGATACCGGGCGTCCCGTGCGACGCACCACTCCCCGGCGTACAGCCTGACACCGCGGAGCGCGCCGCAAAAGACCGCCTGCGAACGCCTCACCGCACTGTCACCCGCACGGCGGAGGGGCCGGCGTCCGGGACAGCTGGTGTCCCGGACGCCGGCCCCTCGGCCGGACGGCTCAGCGCTGCGGGCGCTCGCCGCGCTCGTAGGCGGACACGACCTCCTCGGTCGGCCCGTCCATCACCAGCTCGCCGTGCTCGATCCAGATGGTCCGCTCGCACACCTCGCGGATCGACGAGTTGTCGTGGCTGACCAGGAAGACCGTACCGGCCGCCTTGCGCAGCTCGTTGATCCGGGCCTTGCTGCGCTGCTGGAAGGCCTGGTCCCCGGTGGCCAGCGCCTCGTCGATCAGCAGCACGTCGTGGGTCTTCGCGGCGGCGATGGAGAACCGCAGCCGGGCGCCCATGCCGGAGGAGTAGGTGCGCATCGGCAGGGAGATGAAGTCGCCCTTGTCGTTGATCCCCGAGAAGTCGACGATGTCCTCGTAGCGGGACCGCACCTCGGCCGGCGACATGCCCATCGCCAGGCAGCCCAGGACGACGTTGCGCTCACCGGTGAGCTCGTTCATCAGGGCCGCGTTGACGCCCAGCAGCGACGGCTGGCCGTTGGTGTAGATGCCCCCGCGCTCGGTCGGCAGCAGGCCGGCGATGGCCGCCAGCATGGTCGACTTGCCGGAGCCGTTGGAGCCGATCAGGCCGACGGCCTCGCCCTTGTACGCGGTGAAGCTGATGCCGCGCACGGCGTGCACCTCGCGCACGCCGGAGGCGCGCTTGCGGCTGATGATCCGGCTGATCGCGGAGGTCGCGCTGCCCTTGCCGGAACCGGCGCCGTGCACCCGGTACACGATGTGGACGTCGTCCACGATCACGGTGGGCTCGCGGGCCGGAACGGTGTCCTGCACGGCCGGCTTCTTCCCGATGTCGACGTTCGTTGCACTGTCAGCCACGGCCGTACTCCTCCTCTGCCTTCCAGAAGAAGACGAATCCGATCACGAGCATCACGACCGCCCAGCCGATGCCGTAGGCCCACAGGTGGGCCGGCAGCTCCTGGTAGTGCTCCTCGTGCTTGTTGTAGATGATCGGTGCGAAGGCGTGCCGGACCAGGTCCATGTAGACCGAGGCCGGGTTGATCGTCATCACAACCTGGACCCACTTGGGCCAGTTGTCGATGCGGTCCTGGATGCTGTACATCACGCCGGACATGTACAGCCACGCCCGCATCGCGAACGGGATCAGCTGCGAGATGTCACTGGTCTTGGCGCCGATCCGGGCCATGATCAGGGCGACACCGGTGTTGAACATCGACTGCAGCACCAGCGCGGGGGCCACCAGCAGCCAGGTCCGGCCGGGCTCGATGCCGCTGGCGATCACCACGACGACGAGCACGACCAGGGAGATCAGCAGCTGCTGGAGCTGGATCACGGTGAAGGCGATCGGCAGCGAGGCCCGCGGGAAGTGCAGCGCCCGGATCAGCCCGAGGTTGTCGGAGATGGCCCGGGTGCCGGCCTGCACCGCGCTCTGCGTGAACTGGAACACGAAGACGCCGATGCACAGCCACGCCACGTAGAACGGGAAGCCGTCCTTGTTGGAGAGGATCACACCGAAGACCAGGTAGAACACCGCGCAGTTCAGCAGCGGGGTAACCACCTGCCAGATCTGGCCGAGCTTGGCGTCGGTGTACTGCGCCACCAGGCGCGCGGTCGCGAACGCCCAGATGAAGTGCCGCCGGGCCCAGAGCTGCTTGGTGTACTGGACCAGTGACGGGCGCCGGCCGCTGACCGCCAGGCCGTACTTGTCCGCGAGCTGCTTGGGGGTCAGGCCGGCGTCCGCCCCCCTCGGGGCGGAGAGGCTGGCAGGTTCACTCACTGTCGACACATTCGTCCTTCGCAGGGATCGGGAGTCGGGCGAGCGGGCGGCGGGGGGGACGCCGGCCGTTCGCCGAGGGGGATCCAGGGGATCACGGGGGATTCGGCCGGCGGTGTGCCCGCCGGCCGCTGCGATCAGATGACCGGCGGTCTGCCCAACCTGGTCAGCCGCCACACAGTACGCCATCGCATCGGCCGACGCTCGCCGCAGGGCTCGCGCCAACCCGCCCGGAACCCGCCCAGCCAGGCCCTGAGCGCCTCCGGGGAGGGGCGGCGGGCCAGCGTGAGCAGGAACCAGGTTCCCAGGTAAAGAGGCACCAACAGGGCGGGAAGGTTCCGCCTCGCCAGCCAGACCCGGTTGCGGGCCACGTTGTGGAAGAACGTGGCGTGCCGGGCCGGGGAGGTCGTGGGGTGGTGCAGGACGACGTCGGCCCGGTAGTCGATGGACCAGCCGGCGTCCAGCGCCCGCCACGCGAGGTCGGTCTCCTCGTGGGCGTAGAAGAACTCCGCGGGCAGCTGGCCGGCCTGCTCGAAGACCGTGCAGCGCACCGCGCTGGCACCGCCCAGGAAGGTCGTCACCCGGGAGGAGCGCAGCGGGTCGCTGGCCCGCAGCCGCGGGACGTGCCGCCGCTGGGTGACACCGGTGTCCGGGTCGGCGATCCGGAAGCTCACGATGCCCAGCTCCGGATCGGCGGCGAAGGCCTCGCGCAGCAGACGGGCCGAGTCCGTGCCGGGCAGCCGGCCGTCGTCGTCCAGGAACAGCACGGCGTCGACGTCCCGGCCGTTCGGGCCGAAGAGCTCGATGCCGACGTTGCGCCCGCCGGGGATGCCGACGTTCTCCGGCAGCTCGACCGAACGCACCCCCGCCGGCAGCGGCGGCAGCGCGGCGCCCTGGCCGACCACCGCCAGCTCCACGGCGGGGCCCTGCTGGGCGAGCACCGAGTCGATCAGGGCGGTCAGCTCGGCCGGGCGGTTGCCCATGGTGATGATCACCGCACCGAGCCGGAAGTCCTCGGGGCGGGTCGTGGCGGCGCCGGCGGCGGCGGCCGGGGCGCTCATCGGAGCCTGCTGGAGAGGACGATGCTGAGCAGGTGCAGGACGGTCTGCAGCATGGCGATCGCGGCCAGCACGACCACCGCGAGGCGGGTGAAGAGCAGCCCGCCGTGCACCGCGTCCGCGACGCCGGCGGCCAGGACGAACAGCGAGGCCTCCACCGCGCCGACCAGCCGGTGGAACTTCAGGAAGGCCGCGGCCTTGCGCGCCCTGGCCACGCCCGAGGAGCGCGGGACCGAGGCGCTGTCCTCGACGGCGGTCAGGCCGCTGCGGGCCCGCGCCACGTCCACCAGGTCGGTCTCCGACTTGATCAGGATCGCGCCGAGCGCGGCCAGCGTGCCCAGGAACGCCCACTCCCAGTGGGAGGCGGCGCCCTCGCGGTGGAACAGGTCGGTGGCCCGCAGCCCGAGGCCGGTGAGCAGCGCCGCCTCGGACATGTAGTGGCCGACCCGGTCCAGGTACACCCCGGTGAGGGAGGTCTGGCGGCGCCAGCGGGCCACCTCGCCGTCCACGCAGTCCAGCAGCAGGTAGAGCTGGATCAGCAGCGCGCCCAGCACCGCCCCGGCCAGGCCGGGCACGACCAGGGCCGCACCGGCGAGGACGCCGGTGAGCATCATCAGGTAGGTGAGGCCGTTGGGCGTGATGAAGGTGACCGGCGCCAGCACCCGGGTGATCCGCAGCGAGATGCTGCGCATGTAGAGGCGTCCCGCCCAGTGCTCGGCGCTGCGGCGCTGGAGCATGCCCTCCGGATGGATGACGGCCCGGAGCTCCTCGATCGAGGGGCGGACCGTGAGGTCGACCGGAGGGCGGTCAGTCGTTGACGGCTTGGACATAGTCGGCGTACGCGTCCCTGATTGCTGATGGGGAGAGGTCTAGGTGCTCAAGGATGGTGAAGCGACCCGGACGGGTGTTCGGAGCGTAGTGCACCGCCTCGGTGAACTCCGCCTCGGTGAAACCGATCTGAGCTGCGGTCACCGGCAGGCCGTGGCGCGCCAGGCGCTCCACGATCAGACCGGTCAGCTCGCGCTCGCCCCGCAGGAAGCTGGCGAAGGCGGCCCCGAGGCCCACCTGTTCGCCGTGCTGGGCGGATCGCTTGGGGTACAGCACGTCCAGGGCATGCGAGATCTCGTGACAGGCACCGGAGGAGGGCCGGGTACTGCCCGCGATATTCATCGCGATGCCGGACAGTACCAGGGCTTCCGCCAGCACCGTAAGGAGGTCCTTGTCCTGGAGGTTTCCCGGGTGGCGCAGCAGGTTCTCGCCGGCCGAGCGCGCCATCGCGACGGCGAGTCCGTCGACCTTCTCGCCGGTCACGGCCTGGGAGAGCTCCCAGTCCGCGCAGGCCGAGATGTTGGAGATGACGTCGCCGATCCCGGCCGCCACGAAACGCTGCGGCGCCTCGCGGATCACGTCCAGGTCGACCACGATGCCGATCGGGCTCGGGACCCCGTACGAGCCGCGCCCGGCGTCGTTGTCGAGGGTCGAGACGGGCGAGCAGATGCCGTCGTGGGCCAGGTTGGTGGCGACCGCGACCAGCGGCAGGCCGACCCGGGCGGCGGCGTACTTCGCGGCGTCGATGATCTTGCCGCCGCCGAGGCCCACCATGGCGTCGTAGTGGCCGGCCCGCATCCGGTCCGCCAGCCGCACCGCGCTGTCCAGGCTCCCGTCGTCCACGCTGTACCAGTCGGCGCCGGGCAGCGCCGGCTCCAGGCGCGCGCGGAGCACCGCACCGGACCCGTTGCTGATCGCGATGGCGATCCGCCCGGCGGCCGACAGCCGCTGGTCGGCGAGGATGCCGGCCAGCGCGTCCAGGGCCCCCGAGCGGATCTCCACGAAGACCGGCGACGGGACCAGGCGGGTCAGTACCGGCACGCGATCTCCCGCGCCTTGGTCAGGTCGTCGTGGTTGTCCACCTCGACCCAGGAGACCTCGCCGATCGGCTGCACGTCGATCCGCAGGCCGCGGTTCACCATCTCCTGGTAGCCGTCCTCGTAGTACAGCTGCGGGTCGCGCTCGAAGGTGGTCCGCAGGGCGTCGGCGAGCTGCTCGGCCGCCGAGGGGTTGATGACCGTCACGCCGATGTACTCGCCGGTCGCCTCGACCGGCTCCATCAGCTTGGTGATCCGGCGCACGCCCGTGGCCGGGTCGACGACGACCTTCATCTCCTCGTCGGCGAGCTTCTTCACCGTGTCGAGGGCGAGCAGGATGCCGGGGGCGCGGCCCTCCTTGGCGAGGCGGTCGTTGCCGTCCAGCATGGTGCGCTGCACCGACGCCGGGTGCACGGTGTCGCCGTTGGCGAGCAGCAGGCCCTCGCCGAAGAGGTCCCGGGCGCACCAGAGGGAGTAGGCGTTGTTCCACTCCTCGGCCTTGTCGTTCTCGACCAGGGTGAGCTTGACGCCGTACTTCTGCTCCAGGGCGTCCTTGCGGTCGTACACCGCCTCCTTGCGGTAGCCGACCACGATGGCCGCCTCCCGCAGACCGACCTCGGCGAAGTTGCCGAGGGTGAGGTCCAGGACGGTCCGCTCGCCGTCGACCGGCACCAGTGCCTTGGGCAGGGTGTCGGTGTACGGGCGCAGCCGGCGGCCGGCGCCGGCTGCCAGAACGAGGCCGATCATGCGGTGTCTCCTGATCCGTCGTGCTCCGCTGTTCGAGCGCCGCGCACGGAGGTGGGCGTGCGAGCGACCGCGCGGGACGGCCTCACGGGAGTGATCCCGTACCACCCGGCCACCTGCCCACCGGATGCCCGCGCCGGCCACGTGGGGTGGCGCTCCGGTACCGCCGCGGGGGCGGTACGCCGTGTTAGTGATGGTAGGCGACCGCGACCACCAGCCCGAACGCGCCCGGGGCGGCTGCGGACGGCGGACGGCGGCGGCCCGCGGCGGCGGCGTCCGGGGGCGGCCGGCCCCGGACTCATGATCGAAAGTGATCGGACCCGGACTCCGATCGAACGGGTTTCCTATTCGAAAGCGCAGGAGCGGCCAACAATGCGTCGGGCGGGAATCCACCCCACCCATGCGGCAGACTGGGGCGCGACGCCACCGGTGCTCCCGAAAGAGGCCTCATGCCGCAGAGTCCCCCGACCAACCCGACGCACTTCAGCTCCGAGATCGACACCGGTCTCGACGTCGAGACCGACGTCGACGAACCCGCCGACGAGACCGGCGGGCCGGAGATCCTCCTGGAGCTGGTCGACGACGAGGGCGTCACGATCGGGACGGCCGAGAAGCTCTGGGCGCACCAGCAGCCCGGCCGGCTGCACCGCGCCTTCTCGGTGTTCCTCTTCGACCGCCAAGGCCGGATGCTGCTCCAGCGCCGCGCGCTCGGCAAGTACCACTCGCCCGGGGTCTGGTCCAACACCTGCTGCGGCCACCCCTACCCGGACGAGCCGCCCTTCGTGGCCGCCGCCCGCCGCACCGCGGAGGAGCTGGGCGTCGCGCCCGCCCTGCTCTGCGAGGCCGGCACCGTCCGCTACGACCTGCCCGACGAGGCCTCCGGCCTGATCGAGCGCGAGTGGAACCACCTGTTCGTCGGCCTGGTCACCGCCCCCGTGCTGCCCAACCCCGACGAGGTGGACGACTTCGCCTTCGTCAGCGCCGAGGAGCTCAAGGAGCTGGAGTCGGAGCGGCCGTTCTCGGTCTGGTTCCGGACGGTCTTCGAGGCCGCCCTGCCGGGGATCCGCGAGATCGCCGGACGCGACTGGTAGCAGGACCGACGGCAGGCGTCCAGGGCCCGTCTCCGGGCCCGGCGCCGGCCGGCCGGGCTGGGCCCGGGCCCCGCCGGTGCCCGTCAGGTGCGGGCCGGCGTCCCGCCGTCGCCCTGCGGCGCGACCGGGGGCTGCGGGCCGGTCAGCGGCTGCAGCGAGCTCAGCACCTGCACGACGGCGGTGGCCCGCGGGATCCGCGCCGGCTCCGGGACGTGGGCGCGCAGGGCCGGGTCGCCCGAACCCTGCGCGGACTCCTCGGCGGCGGCCGGCGGCAGCGGCAGCGCCGCCCAGATGACCTTGCCGCCGTCCGGCGTCCGCTCGACGTCGCAGACCCCGCCGGCCTGCAGGGTGACGCTCTTGACCAGCAGCAGCCCGCGCCCGCCGAGCTGCCCCAGATCGCTCTCCAGGGCCTTCGGGCGGTACGGGTGGCCGTCCTCGACCGCGATCCGCACGGTGCCCCCGCCGATCGTGAGCTCGGTGGTGACCTGGGGCGACAGCACCGCCGCGTGCGTCACCGCGTTGCTCACCAGCTCGGAGACGATCAGGAGCAGGTCGTCGATGAGTTCCTGATAGCGCCAGCCGGACATCCCCTGGGCGAGGAGTCTGTCCCGTACCGCGTGCCTGGTCCTGGGAACCGACGACTCCTGGGCCAGGACGGAGATCCGCCAGGCGCCCTCGACGGGACCGGCACCCGGCCGTCTCGCCCCGGGCTCGGCCGCCCCGCTGATCTGTTCCACGTCAAGCCGCCCTTCGTGCTGGTGACGGGAGGCTTCACCGGCTGCCGCCGACGTCGGGAATCAGGCGTTCCACTCATGGCTCCCTTGGTCCACAGAGGCTAGGAGAGCGGCGGCGGACACCACGGTAGCGTCGACAACTTGCCCGTGTCGGACCGCTCACGCCCGATTCCGACCGCTTCTTGTCGTACATCTGCCAGAAAGATTCACCAGGGACAGCCGGATCGTTCATCTCACCGGTCGCCTCCCGGAAGCCGCCTCCTCGGTGCCCCCACCCGCACCGGGGACCCCGGGCACACCCGGCCTCCCGGTCGGACCCAGCCACCCGGGGGCCGGCCCGCCCGGCCCGCCGGCGCCGGCGGCCGGCCAACCGGGCGGGCACAGAAACGCAGGTGAGAAGCGCTCCAGAACCCTGGTAGTGTTCTCTCTGTCGCCAAGGGGAACAGCAGGAGAAACCCCGAGGCACACACCCTGTCCGGGTGGCGGAATGGCAGACGCGCTAGCTTGAGGTGCTAGTGCCCTTTATCGGGCGTGGGGGTTCAAGTCCCCCCTCGGACACCAACCATTTCCCCACGGGGAGATCTAGTACTCAGAAGGTGCGGGTCGAGGTTCGCCTCGACCCGCACCTTGTTTTCCCCCGGGTAGTAGGTGCCTCGCAGCCCCAAGGCCTGGTAGACGGGTGTCTTCACCTCGATCCTCGCGTGGCTGATCGCGGCTGCCATGTCGGCGATCTTGGCGACCAGAGCCTTGATCTGCTTCCCCGAGACAGGTGCCCCTGGCCGGGGCAGGGCCTTCAGGCGGATCTGCGCCTCAGCCTTGGCCACCTGGACCTCGTTGGTCCAGAGGGCAACCAGCTTTGCGTCTCCGCCGGCTTCGAGCACGCTCCGGTACTGAGCGATCTTCTCGTCGCTCGTCTTGATGACTCGTCGAGCGTCCTCGGCCGCCGAGCCGTCCGTCGCCGTCGACAAGTCGTCCCGCTGGGCGTCAACCATGGCTGCCAGGGTGCGCTCAAGGCGGCCGGGAGCGAAGGCCCGGGCGATCCAGGCGTCCAGCGGCCCGACGAGGTCCGCTTCGCGAACATAGACGTTGCGCGGGTGCTGAACGTGGTTCGCGAGCGCGTACTCGTCGGGGAAGCGGCAGCGGTAGTACGGCTCGCCGTGACTTTGCTGACCTTGCATCTTGCGGTTGCACAACCCGCAGCGGAGGGCGCTCTTGAAGGCGTAGTGGTTCGTGGTGCGGTAGCCCGTCTGCTTCTTCGGGCCACGGCCACGGGAGGCGAGAACGGCCTGTGCCTGCTCGAACGTCTCCTGGTCGATGATGGCCTCGTGGACGGGTTCACTGGAGTGGATCCACTTGTCGCTGGGATTCCAGCGCATCACTGGCATGTGACCAAGCGTCACGTCTTCGGTGTCGAAGAGGACTTCATCCTTCCGTTGCTTGGCCCATACCTGATGGCCGGTATAGCGAGGATTGGTGAGGATCACCCGGACAGCACTCTTCGCCCAAGCGATGCCGACGCGGTGCGGGTTTCGGGCTGGGTCATGGGCGGAGGGACAAGGGATGCCATCGCGGGTCAATGCCTCGGCGATAGCGTAGATCCCCAGTCCTCGCAGGAAGTCGCGAAAGATCCGCCGCACCACTTCTGCGGCAATCGGGTCCACCTCCAGGCGCTTGAGCATCTTGCCGTCGGCTGCCTTAGCCGGGTTGGGATGCGGCGCGTACGGCACTACCATGTATCCGTATGGCGGGCGCCCGCCGAGGTAACGACCCTCAATCTTGGTCTGAGCCTCCATCGAGGCGCGGACACGGATCTTGATGCGGGTTCGCTCGCCCTTAGACATGCCGGCGAATACCGACATGATCAGATCGTGGCCTTCATTCTCGGGATCAATGGCCCCGCCTACCTCAGGCACCCACAGGGGAACCCCATAGTGGGTGAAAAGAGGGAAGGTGTTGCCGAACTGATTTCCGTAGAAGGCTCGATGGGGCTCGCCGATGACGACGGCGTCGAAGCCCCGGTTGGGGTCCTTGAGGGCTTCGAGGAGATCACTGGTCCGGGGACGACGCCGCCAGGGGATCGACCTGGACATGCCGACATCGAAGAACTGGGTGACGATCTCCCCGCCCTTCGGCGCGATGAGGGCCTTGGCTCGGGACAGTTGCCATTCCCGGGAGGATTCCGGGTCCTGCTGGTCCTCCGTCGAGCATCGACCTGCGAAGGCGAAGGAGATCAATCAGCCGTCCTTTCCTTGAACGTGAACGGGCAACCGCTGCCCTGCGCCAACAAGTACTCCCACGTCGGGAACTAGTCCACTCCCTTCCCGGTGACGTAGATCTCAGCATTTCTGCTGACTTCAATGATTAGGTCAAGCAAGGCTTTCGCCACGGACGAATCCACCAGAGGTGGTTCACCGGGCAGCTCCACGGCGACTGCGGGCACCGTCGCTTTGCCTTCCGTTTGGATGATGACTGAGCGCTCTCCGATGGCTTCTCCTTGGTGAGTTAGTTCCTGATGATGGACACCAGCAGGTCGTAGTCGCGGAATCAGATGGCAGGGAGTCGGCGCGTGAGAGCGAAACTGAAAACCGAAGTTCACGGTCTATTCCCTGCCAACTCCGATGAGACATGCGCAACATGTCGTTGTTCCCGGTTGTTTGGTGCAGGTAGGTTGGCCGGTCCATCCGCCGGAACAGCCCGGCAGGGAAGTCCGAGGGGGACCGTGGCACTGAGGATCTTCCGCGTGGGCGGCAGCGAGGCGCACGAGCTGGCGGGCTCGGCGGCCCAGTTGGAGCGGCACCTGCAGACCTACGTCGAGCGGAACATGGAGACGCTGCTCGGTGTGCGCTTCGTGGCCACCGAGGTGTCAACCGGCCCGGTGCACGCCGGACGCATCGACTCGCTCGCCCTCGACTCGGACGGCTCGCCCGTGGTCGTGGAGTACAAGCGCGGTCGCGACGAGAACGTCATCAGCCAGGCCCTGTACTACCTCGCCTGGCTGCGGGACCACCGGCGCGACTTCGAGGACCTGGTCGCGCGACGGCTCGGTCCGGTGGCTGTGGAGCAGGTCGACTGGACGAGCCCGCGGATCATCTGCGTAGCTGCCGGGTACAGCAAGTACGACCGCCACGCCGTCGGTGAGATCGATCGCCGCATCGACTTGGTGCGCTACCGGTACTTCGGGGCCGATCTGTTGACGCTGGACCTGGTGGCCTCCACTGCCGGGTCGAGCGCCCGGGCAGGGGGCGGTACGACCGCCCTCGCGCAGGCCGGCCGCAAGACGGTGGCGCAGCGGCTGGCCGGTGCGCCGGAGTCGGTCCGGGACCTGTACGCCGACCTCGACGGGCGGCTGCTGGCTCTCGGCGACGCGCACAGTGTCGAGCTGCGGCACTACTTCGCCTACCGCCGCGGGGCGAACTTCGCGACGGTGACGGTCCTGGCCAGCGGTCTGCGGGTGTTCCTGCACCTGGACCCGCGGTCGGTGGTGCTGGAGAAGGGGTTCACCCGGGACCTCTCCTCGTTGGGGCATCTGGGCACCGGGGACCTGGAGGTTCGGATCGCCTCGGCGGCGGACCTCGACCGGGCGGCGCCGTTGCTGCAGGCCAGCTACGACGTGGTGGCGTAGCACTGCTTGGGCCGCCTGGCGGCGTGTACGGATGCGGGCGAAGTGACGGGCCGGTGGGGGATGTTCTCCCTGTCGGCCCGTGGCCGTTGCGGCGCTGCTCGGCGGCGGGGTGCTCAGCTCCGGGGTGCGCGGGGCAGTTGGGTGATCAGGCTGCGCTCGCGCACGAGGTCGGCGTGGAATTGGGCGTCGTTCGGGCCCAGCACCTCCATCGCGTTTTCGACGGCGGCCAGGGCCTCGTCGCGGCGGCCGAGCATGCGCAGCGCGCCGGCGGAGCGGAACAGCATGACGGGGTCGTCGTCGGTGAAGGTCGGCCAGGCGGCGAGCCGCAGGATCTCCTCGGCCTGGTCTGGGAGGGCGTCGCCCAGCCACAGGCCGTGCAGCAGGGCGTGCACGACGGCCGGCTCGTCGCCGGCCTCGTCGAGGCTGCTCCGCATCGCGGTGATGCCCTCGGTCCTGGACTGGCCGAGCAGGGCGAACGCCTGCAGGGCCCGGGTGTAGGGATCCCACTGCGAGCGCTGGCCGACCGGGATGCCGGCGAGCAGGTTGGTGATGCTCCGGCAGCGGAAGTCGTATCTCAGGCCGACGAGTTGGAGGTGGCGCAGGGCGCGGGCGTGGACGTGGTCGGTGCCGGGGCGGTGCAGGTGGCTGTTGCCGTACAGGTGGGTGCCGGCGCTGTTGTGCTGGGTGCGGGCCTTCCAGGCCACCGCGTTGCAGAATCGGGCCGAGGTCCGCCAGTTGGCGCCCGCCCGGCTGAGCCAGGACGCGGCGGTGTGGGTCCACGGCAGGCTGTCGTCGATCAGGGTCTCCACGTGGGCTCGGGCGACAGCGAGCGCGGCCGGGCGCAGTTCCTCGCGGGACATGGCGTGGGTCAGCGTGGCCTCGAGGTCGGGGTGGTCGAGGAGGCCCTTGAGGACGAGCCGGTTCGCACCGCTGTCCTGCTGGGGGTCTCGTGCCAGGTGGGCGAGGCCCATGGAGAGGGTGACGGGCGGTGGGGTGGTCAACTGGTCCTTCGGGTGCTCGTGTCGGGTGCGGTGATGGAATGCCCCGGGCGGCGGTCAGCGGGACCGGCCCGCCGGGCCAGGGGTTGCGGTGCCGGCGTCGGCGGCCCGCGGTACCGGCTCGGGTGTCGCCCTGGTCGTCCGGCTGCGTGCCGCCTCGATGCGGCGGGCCGTCGACCGTACGGGACGGCTGGCTGGCAGCGGCGTCACGTCGAGGTGGATCCGGTGCTCCGGCGTCAGGTCCCTGCCCAGGCGTTCCACCGGGGCCCGGTCGACCACCGCGCCGGTCACGGCGGCGAGGAGCGGAGCGGGGGTCTGCAGGGAGAGCTTGGCGTACCAGCCTTCCTTGGCGCCGGGGCCGAGGGAGCCGCCGCTGAGCACCCAGTCGGTGTCCTGGCCGCGGGGGTCCCGGGTGGGGTCGATGTTGCGGCCGATCGTGGCCATCTCGGTGTCCGGTTCGGTCCAGGCGATCGTGGCGGGCGTGCTGTAGTAGTCGTGCCAGCCTGCCTCGATCAGGGGTTGCAGGCCCGTGTCCGGGAGCTGGACGGGGTTGAAGAGGGAGCGGGGGTCGCTCGTCAGCCTCTCGGCGATCGAGGTGTGGAGTGCTGCGACGATCTCGGGCGGGGTGAGTGGGTCGAACTCCGCCCGCCAGCGTTCCGCGCCGCTGAGTGGGGAGTTGGACGTGGTCACCCAGGTCGTGCCCACGGCCGTGGTGCGGGCCTGGGCCCGAAGGCGCCCGCAGTGGCTGGTGTACAGGGTTTCGCCGTCGCCCTCGGCGACGGTCCAGCCGCGGTCGAGCAGCGGCCGGGCAGCGGTGCCGGGGTTGTGCCCGGGGCCGGCGAGGTAGACGGGGCCGGCGCGCACCAGGGGCGGCGGGTCGGGCAGCCACTGAGGGGCGAACAGGGTGGGTGTGGCGGTTGCGGTCGTGGCGTAGAGCGCGCGGACCGCCTGGTCGGCCTTCTCGCGGGTGTCCGGGTCGAGGTCTTTCCAGGTGCGCCGGTCGGGGCCGTGGGCGGTGCTCGCGATGACCTCGTCGTCCATGACGTCGCCGAGGCCGGACTCGTCGTCGCCCCAGTGGATCCATTGCGTGCACACGACGGCCGCCGCTTCGTACAGGTCGTCGTTGGTGAACACCAGGTCCGACAGCGCCAGGTCGGTTCGCGGCAGGCTCGTGGGCGCGGCGCTCCAGTTCCGGCGGCCGGGTTCGGGCTGCAGGCCGACGAGGAGTTCGCTGCGCCAGGCCGCGTCGAGGACGAGGTCGGTGACCAGGGCGGTGGCAAGGTCGAGCTGCTCCTGCGGCAGCTGTCCCCAGGTGACGGCGCCAGCGGGGCCGCGTGTGCTGGGGATGGTCTGCTCGGCGAACATCACCGCGACCTCCTCGGCGGGGCCGTAACTGACCCATTCCAGGACGTTGGCGATGCTGAGCGCGGTGACCCGCCGGACGTCCTCGTCTGTGAACGCCGGCGTGCTCGCGCCTGTGGTGGCGCTGTCGGGTTCCGGTCGGGTGAGGTGGGCCAGGAGCCGCTCGTCCATCCAGTCCGGGTCGCGCCGCAGCGGGGCGGTGTCGGTGAGGGCGTGGGCGAGGGCTTCGACGACGACGGTCGGTGCCGCGGTGGTCAGCATCGCCTGCCAGTACGGCGGGTATCCGCCGTTGCTGCGGGGGCCGGCCTCGAAGTGCACGTGGGGGCGGGCCATCAGGTCGAGGGGGTCGCCCGGCGGGTCGAGCCGGATGTGGAGGCGGGCGTGTTCGTCGGGGGCTTCCAGGGTGAGGGTTCCGTCGCGCAGGACGCTGCGCCAGCCGGCGTCGCGCAGTGCCCGGATCAGGGTCCGGCGGTCGGTGGGTTCCTTGAGCGCGGGGTGTCCCTCGCCGGTCCAGTCGACGGCTGAGCCGGTGCGGGCCAGCTCCTCCGTGACGGCGGTGACGATCTCGGGCGGGGTCTCCTGGGAGAAGGCGGCCTGCCACTGCGGCGGTCCGAGGGGCTCGCGGGCGGCGGCGATGTGCCACCAGGCGCCGGGGTCGAGCTGTCCGGCGCCGATCCGGAAGCGGTGGTCGGGGCTCCACGCGAAGTCCTGGCTCAGCTCGCGGGAGCTGCTGCGGCCCCACGCCCATTCGCCGGACAGCCGGTCGAAGACTTGGTCGCTGTAGTCGCGGCCGGCCAGGTAAGCGGGGGTGACGTCGATCATTAGGTCCGGCTTCGCGACCGGGGTGGCGGGGCTGATACGGCTCTCCGGGATTCAGTTCGGCGCCGGGACTGGTGGCGGCGGCGCCGTGGGATGGGGGTGTGGGGTCAGCGGGTTCGGCCCCGGGGCGGAGGGTCGGCGGGCGGCGGGGCCGGACCGGCGGGCGGCTCAGCTGCGGGCGCGGCCGTCGAGGTGGTCGAGGTGGTGCGCGCGGCGGTGCTGCGGGGACTCGGTGCGAGCCGGTCCCAGGAGGAGCCGATCGCGGCGATGCCGGAGCCGACGTCCTCGACGCGGCCGGCCAGCGCGGCGAGGTCCCGGGCCACCCCGGTGAGGCGGTCGGCCAGCTCGTCGCCGGGCACATGGCCCAGCCGCGCGCACCACGCCGCCGCCTCCTCGGCGAAGTTCCTGAGGCCGACGATGACGCCGGCGGGGCCGAAGGCCTCGTCGGTCAGCGTGGCGGCCTCGTGGTGTCCGGCCTCCCAGTGCAGCCGCACCGTCAGGTCCTTCACCGCGCCCACAGCGTCGGGCACCGGCCTGGGGACGAACGGGCCCGGCTGCGGCGGCCCGCCGAGGCCGGGATCGAGGTCGACGGTGAAGCCGGCGGCGCTCAGCATGTTGGCCGCCGCGCTGGCGGCCCGGTTCTGGGCGCGCTCGTCCAGGTGGAGGGGCAGTCTGGCGTAGTACTCGCGCGACATCATGTCGATCCGCGCGAATCCGGCGCGCTCCAGGAGGCCGATCGCGAACTGGCTCCAGGGGCCCTCGGCGACGGTGCCGGTGTGCGGCGACCGGCTGATCCGAAAGGGCTGTGTCAGGTCGGGGATGGGCGTGGTCCCTTCTGGCTGCGGGCAGGCGGCCGAGCATGGGCCGGATCCGGATGGATGGTGGCTGTTAGGTCGTCGCTGGCGGCTGCCGCGGTGCCTTGGCTATCGGGCGGCCCGGCTGTGCTCCGGTTGCGGCCGGGCGGCGCGCGAGGACGTAGTGACGGGTGTCGCGCGGCCTGCGGCGGCGGGCGAGAGGGCGCGAGCGGCGTCCGACCGGGTGACGGCCTTGGCCGGGTCGGTGATGGTGAGGTGGGGCAGGTTGGCGGCGGGGTGCCGGTGTCGGGATCGCTATGGTGCGGCCAGTTGCGCTTCTTGGTGAGAAAGTCGAGGGCGTCGTCGGTGTCGCCCGGCGCCGGCGAGGTGGCGGGGGGAGACGGCCAGCAGGGGGTCGTCGGGGGCCATGGGTCTCCAGGTGGTGGCCGTGGCGGCACGCCGCGGGAGTTCGGCCACGGTGTGCGGGGCAGGCCGATGGTGGTGCCCGCAGGGACGGTCGCGGCTGGCCTGGGGTCACCGGGTTGGTTCGCTCTGGTGCGGGCTCTGCCGGCCTGAGCCGTGATGGTGGTCAGGTCCTCGTCCGTGGTGGGCGGTTGGCATGGGCGGCAGCGACTGTCCGGGCAGCGGCGTCCCATCGCTCGGCGGGGATGGCGGCGAGCGGGGTACGCCGGGTCGCGGCCTGGGCGCGGGGCGCCAGGGGGCTGGGCCGGACGGTGATCGCCTCGTGGTGGCCGGCGGGCATCTCGGCGCGTCGGCGCAGGGCGGGTACCGGGTCGGTGAGGTGGCCGAGGGCGGCGGTGATCAGCCGGGTCGGGGTGTGGGCGGCGAATGTTGCGTACCACCTCTGTCCGCCGGGTGGCTGTCCCCACAGGACGACCCTGGCTGGGTGGTCCTGGCTGTCCGGGTCGCCGTGGTGGGCGCCGCCGTCCCAGCGGATCAGGGCCGCCGTCGCGTCGGTGTTCTGGAAGGCCATCTCCCGCTCGGTGCTGACGTCCCGCCAGCCGGCCTCGCGCGACTGTTCAGCCAGCAGGGTACGGGTCGGGCGGCGGCCCCACAGGACTTCCTCCCAGGCGACGCCGGTGTACGCCATGGCGTGGGAGAGGGTGTCGGCGACGGCCAGGACGATCTCGTGCGGGGTATGGAGGTCGACGTCAGCCCGCCAGGAACTCCGCGAGGGCGGCGTCCGGATCTCCGGGGCCGGCGAGGAAGCCGTGTTCGACGACGACCTGCTCCTCGTCGTGCTGCGGGCCGGGGCCGGTTGTGTCAGCGGGCAGGGGTTGCCTCCGGGCGCGGGCGGGTGACGGGGTGGGTACGCAGATAGGAGCGGTGGTACATGGGGATCTCGGAAGCGCGGCGCTGGTAGGGGGCGGGGCGGGTGAGCGTGTGGAGGGCGGCGAGGATGAGGGCGGGCGGGGCGAAGCGGGTGAACTGTGCTCGCCAGTGGGGGTCCTGGCGTCCTGCGGGGCCGGCCCACAGGGTGAAGACCTGGTCGGTATCGGCGCTGGCGGGCCGCTCGTAATACCCGCGGATAGTGAGGCCGGCGGTCCGGTCCGCGCTCTCGTGGGTCATCGTCGTGCTGGTGTCGCCGGTGCTGGTCCAGCCCGCCCGCGCTGCCTCGGCCTGGATCTGCTCGTCGGTGTCCTGTTCTTCGGTGCCCCACAGGTGGGTGTCGCGCTGCTCGTCCGTGGGCTGGGCGAGGGCCCAGGACAGGCGCCGTGCCACGGCGAGTGCGGCCTCGGCCGGCGCGTTCGAGCTGAACGTCGCTGTCCATTCCAGCAGGCCGCGCGGGCTGCGGTAGGAGGCGATGGCCCATCGGGATACGGCTGTCGGGTCGATGTCGAGGGTGATGAGCGTCGTCGTGTCCTCGTGGACGGCCACGGTGCTGTGGGCGTCCGGGTGGTGGTGGTTCCACTCCTCGCGGCCGTCGAGGAAGGCGGCCAGTGCCATCTCTGCTTCGCCGGGACCGGCGAGGTATCCGGGGAAGACGGTCATCGGCAGGTCGTGGGTGAGCGCGCGGTCGAGCGCCATGGGTGCTGGCTCCTGGGTGAGGGGTCGGCGGTGGCCCGGGCGGGCGCCCGGGCCACTGCCGGAACACGGGAGGGAAGGGCTACTGGCCGGCGGCTGCGGCCCGCTCGGCCTTCAGGATCGCGGCGACCTGCTCGGCCCGGGTGGTGCCGATGCCGACGCCGCGTTCGCGCACGGCCTTCGCGACGGTGGTCGCGCTCAGGCCGCCGCCGCCCTGCAGGCTTTCGCGGGCGATCTGAAGGACGGTCTCCAGCGGGGCGCCCTTGGCGCGGGAGCGGCGAGAGCGGGCGGACGGCTCCGCCGGCTCACCGGCCGGTGCGGTCCCGGCCTCGACGAGGTCACCGAAGCCGTCGGAGCCGTCAGGATCGTCGGGCGACCCGGTGAGGCGTGCGGTCCCGGTGAGTCCGCAGACCACCGACGCTGCCAGAGGCCGGCAGGCAGCGGTGATCAGGTGGGCGGGTGTGACGTCGTCGAAAGTGACGCGCCAGCGCCCGCCGTCGGCGATCCCCCACAGGACCCAGCCGCGCTCAGCACGGTAGGTGTGGTCGAGGCCGAAGGTCCTGCGGCAGCCGCAGAACGTTCCGCTGCCGGCGGCGGGGCACCAGCTGAGGTCCGGCAGGCAGTCGGAGGCGTTCTCGGCCGCTGGTCCGCGAAGGGCCCGCTGCTGGTCGCGCGGATCGGGCTCCGCGAGGTCGCAGGCGAGCGCGCACATGAACGACTGGAGTACCTCGTCGGGGGCGTCGCCGCTGAAACGCGCGCGCCACAGGGCGTCGCCCGTGGGGCCGGAGTAGGCGGCGACGGTGAGCGCCGGTTCCCACGTCGCGCCGAGGTCCTCCTCGACCCGCACGCGCTGGCAGGGGCTGACGAGCACTTCGTCGCCTGACGCCAGTTCGTGCATGGTCCAGTCGGCGGCGCAGGAGTGGTGACTGGCGTCCGCACCGTGGCAGTCGGCGTCAGTGGCGGGTGAGGCGGGGCAGGGTGTGGGCAGGGTGGCTCCTTGGACTGGCGGGGCGGGAGGGCAGGGTCGGCCTGGAGCCGCTAGGCCGGGGCGCGTTCGTCGTCGGCGGCCTGCTGGGCCTCGGCCAGGCGCCGCTCGGCGATGTCGGCGTAGTGGTCGGTGAGCTCGATCCCGAGGAAGCTGCGGCCTTCCAGCAGGGCCGCGACCCCGGTGGACCCGGAGCCGGCGGTGAAGTCGAGGACCGTGCCGCCGGGTGGGCAGATCTTCACCAGGTCGCGCATCATCGTGACCGGCTTCTGCGTGATGTGCTCCCGCTTGGAGCCGGACGGCTGGCTGCCCTCCAGCAGGCCGCGCAGGTAGACGGGGTTGCGCTCGGGGTCCATTGCACCCCTGGAACCCCAGACCACGAACTCGCAGTTCTGGGTGATCCGCCCCTTCTGCGGGCGGGCGGCGGGCTTGTACCAGGGCACGATGCCGCGCCACAGCCAGCCGCCGGCCTGCAGGGCGTCGGTGGTGGTCGGCAGTTGCCGCCAGTCGGTGAAGACGCAGGCGGTGGCGCCGTCGACGCTGAGGCGGTGCGCCTCGGTGAGCAGCTGGGACAGCCAGAAGCCGTAGGAGCGCTGGTCCTTGTTCTCGCCGGGGAAGTCGGGGAGGACCTTCTTGCTGCCCGCGGTCGTGTACTTGTCGCGGGCGGAGCGGCCGGTGCGCTCCTGCGTGGTCCGGCCTCCGGAGTTGTAGGGCGGGTCGCAGATGACGCAGTCGACCGTGCCGCTCGGCAGCTCGGTGAGGCGGGTCAGGGCGTCGCCCCGGTAGAGGGTGTATTTGGTCAAGTGGGCATGTCCTCGCACAGGTTGGGTGGTGGCGCCGGTCGGCGCGGGGCTCGGCCGCACGGATGGGAGCGGCGGGCCGCGAGGCCCGGTGGACAGGGCGCGCGGAGAGGGCCCGCTGCGCACTTCGCCGCTGGGCCTGATAGGAGACTAATCGCCGGGATATCCCCCCGGCAAGGAATCCAATAATTCTCGTGGATATCCATGAGTTTCTTGCCGGGGGGATATCCCGGCGATTACTGTCTTCAACAGCGCCGGGAGACACTCCCCCTGACCTGCACCGACGGAAGCTGGAACTTTCTTCGGAGCCACGGGGCCGCTGCACCGGCCTTTTCTTCCGCACCCCGGCCGCGCGTGGACGCCCTGGGACGAGTATCCCGCGCCGCTGCCTACACGATCGGAGCCCGCTACGTGACGGGAATTCCCCTGCCCACATTGTCCGCCCGCTGTCCGGGCCCGCACCGAGGAGGTCCGGGCCGCCGGCGGAGCCTGTGAAGAAGCTCGTCGCTGCCCTCGGCGCCGCAGCGCTGCTCGCCCCGTTCCTTGTGATCCTTCCGCTGATGGTCGTCTCCGCCGGCAAGGCGTCGGCGGCCTGCCCCTCCGGTGGTTCACAGGCTGTGGACAGCGCGGCCGTGGAGGCCGCGGTGAAGGCCATCCTCGCCGGGGCCGCCGCTCCCACCGACGCGGTGGAGGGGCTGGACCTGCCGACCGTGCAGATTCCGATGGCCGAGGCGATCGTGGCCACCGGTATCGCCCTGCAGGTGCCCGCCCGGGGTCAGGTCATCGCCCTCGCCACGGCGATGCAGGAGTCGCGGCTGCGCAACCTTTCCGGTGGTGACCGGGACTCGCTCGGGTTGTTCCAGCAGCGGCCCTCCCAGGGCTGGGGTACACCCGCCCAGCTGCAGGATCCGGTGTACGCGAGCACCGCCTTCTACAAGGCGCTGCTGCAGGTGGCCGGGTGGCAGGAACTGCCGCTCACCGTCGCCGCGCAGGCGGTCCAGCGCAGCGGCTTCCCGGACGCCTACGCCCAGTGGGAACTGCTTGCGAGCGCCCTTCGGCAGGCGATCGGCACAGCGCTCGGCGCACCGTCGGCCAGCGCGACTGCGCCTGCTCCCGCGTCGCCTGGATCCTGCACCCCCTCGGGTACCGACACCGACTGGGGCATCATCCCGGCGGGTTCCCTCCCGCCCGGCTACCAGATTCCCACCGACGTCCCGCCCGCGGTGCAGTCCGCGATCCGGTGGGCGCTCGGGCAGCTCAACACCCCGTACCAGTGGGGTGGTTCCTGTACGGCCAGCCACGGGCCGGACCCGATGGGCCGCTGCGACTGCTCCAGCCTGACGCAGCAGTCGTACAAGGCCGCCGGCGTCACCCTCGACCGCGTCACCTACGACCAGGTCCGGGACGGGAGCGCCGTCGCGGTGGCCGACCTGCGGGCCGGCGACCTGCTGTTCACCGAGCCCGGCGCCAGCGGCCCGGAGCACGTCGGTATGTACATCGGCTCCGGCTTGGTGGTGCACGCCCCGCACACCGGTGACGTGGTCCGCATCGCCGAGTTCAGTTCCTGGAAATCCGGCGTGATCGCGATCCGCCGGGTCGTCGCCTGAGCTTCTGTAGGTTCCGGCCAGATCTGTCAGGCTCCAGTCAATCTGTCATCAACTTGTCCTTTCCGACAGATCGTTCGGAAAGTCTCAGGTCATCTGCTCGGCGGCCTTCCGTCCAGGTTACGCGGCGCCGCCTTCCGCGACAGCTCGTCCGGATAAGTCCGACGACAAGTCGATCGGACAGCAGTTGGAGCCGCAGGTCGGCGGCACGTGCCCTGACAAGCAGGGCCGGAACCTACAGCTTCGCCACCCCCTTCCTCTCGTGCCGCAGCGGCGCCGATCCGCGCCCCGGCACGCCCAAATCACCTCTCTGGAGAGACGTTTGTCCTTGATCCTCGCCACCGAGGTACTCAACCACCTTGCCTACGACCCGGGTGTCGCCCCGGCCGAAGGCGGCCTTCCGGGCCTGGCAGTCCTGAAGCAGGTCGTCTCCTCGATCAACCTCTTCGCCGTCATCGCGACCGTCGGCGCGCTGTGCGTGGCCGGCATCGTCTGGGCCTGGGGCCACCACACCGGCAGCCACGGCGCCGAGGCCAAGGGCAAGCAGGGAGCGCTCGTCGCCGCCGGCGTCGCCCTGCTCCTCGGCGCCGCCAACGGCCTCGTGGCCTTCTTCTCCGCCCTCGGGACCCAGGTCAAGTAAATGCCCAAGTCCCAGCTTCGCAGCACCAATTCGGCGTTTCACCGAAGGCTGCTGATCGGGCTGGGCGTGCTGCTGGCCGCCGCCCTGACCGCCGGGCTCGCCGCCCGGCTGTCGGGCGGCGGCCACAGCGACCGCCCCGCCGCCACCCCCACGGCTACCGCCACCACCCGCGCCGCCCCCCCGACGGCGCCCCCCGCCACCACCGCAGCCAGCGCCGAGACCGGAGCGGGCGTTGCCCGGCCGCCCGGCACCAGTTCCCCGACCGAGTTCGCCCAGGCCTTCGCCCGCACCCTCTGGTCCTACGACACCCGCACCCTCGACCAGCAGAGCTTCGTGAGCGGCCTGCGGCTGTGGCTCACCCCGGAGAGCCAGTACGCCGACGGCGCCTCCGTCGAGGCCCAGGTCCCCGACCCGGTCCTCTGGTCGCGGATGCGCGATCACGCCCAGACGTCCAGCGCCGCCATCGCCGAGGCGCACCTGCCCGCCGCCTACGAGCGGGCCATCGCCAAGGACCCCAGTGCGCTGACTGCGGCCTACATCTACGCCGTCACCGTCACCGGCAAGGTCGAGGTCGCCTGGACGGGCGGCGGGCGGGGCGCCGAGGCCCGCGCGATCACCCTCGCGGTGCAGTGCCGCCCGCAGCAGGACTGCGTGCTCGCCGCCATCGCCCCCACCGTCTACCCGTGACCGTCCCAACGGTCCCCAGGAGGTGAACAGCCCATCGGTTTCTGCGACTTGCCCGGAACGGGCATTTTGTGCGACGTCGTCACCGGCGGCGTCGAGGACTCCATCACCAGCAGCATCGGCAACTGGATCGCCAAGAGCGCCGGCGACCTCGCCAAGAGCGCCGTGGACATGGCCTCCCGGGCTGTCGACCAGACGACCGCTGTCGACCTGAACGCCGGTTGGTTCCGCACCAACTACAGCATCGTCCTGCCGATCGCGCTCGTCATGATCGTGATGACTTTCATCTTCGCGCTCGTCCGGGCGGCCTGGCGGCGCGACGGCCAGGCCCTCGCCCAGGCCGTCACCAGCACGGTGTCGTCGGTGTTCTTCGCGATGACCGCAATCACCTTCACAGGCGTCGCGGTCACCGTCGTCGAAGCCCTGTCCCGCGGCCTGTTCGAGGTGGCCAACTCCTCGATGGACGACGCGGTACGCCGCCTGGTCAAAGTCTCGATGATCACGGTGACGACCCCCCTCGGCTGGGCGGTTCCGGCGGTGGTCGCCCTCGGCTGCGCCGTCGGCGCGATCCTCTACTGGGGCATGATGATCTTCAGGAAGGTCAGCATCCTGATCCTCGTCGTCCTCGCGCCGCTCGCCGCGGCGGGCGGACCGTGGGAGCCGACCCGCGACTGGCGGCGCCGGTGGATCGAGGCCACCGCGACCGTGGTCATGTCCAAGCTCGTGATCACCATCATCATGCTGGTCGGCGTCTCCGCGATCGGAAACAGCGACACCAAGGACGGCCTCACGGCCCTCTCCGACATCATCGCCGGCCTCGTGGTGATGGCCCTGGTGCTGTGCTGCCCGTTCATGGTCTACAAGTTCGTCCACTGGGCGGGCGACGGCCAGGCACACGACCTGCACCGGTCCACCGCCGCCGGCCTGCAGACCGCCACCGCCACCGCCAAGAAGGGCGGACAGATGGCGATGAGAGCCTCCGGCGGAGGCGCCGGAGCAGCAGCCGGCGGGGCCAGTCCCCAGGGTCCCGCCGAGGTTCCCGGCATGCAGAGCGGCGGCCAGTCCTCCGGCGCCGACCCCTCGGGCGGTTCCGCCTCGGGCACGCCTTCCGCGGCGAGCCCGACCACGTTCAAGTACGGCCAGCAGCGCAGCGGTGGTGGTGACGGCGGCGTTCCGCTGGTCAGCCGCCCGGACCGGGCCGACGGCGACCGGGGCAGCCCGCTCGTCTCCCGCACCGGATCCCAGGGGGCCTCGGCGCCCTCGGGCGGCGCCGGGTCGCCGGCTGCCCGTGCCTCGGGCGGCTCACCCACCATCAAGACGCCGGGCACCGCACCCAGCAGCACCGAGTCCGGCCCGGCGTTCGATCCCGTGATCGCACCGACCGCCGGCCCCGCAGGCTCCGCCGGCTCCGGCTCCGGCTCCGGTCAGCGCTTCACGTTCCCCCAGCGCCCGCCGTCCGCCTGACAGCCCCGCAGCCCGACTCCGCCCGCGCCTTCCCCACCCCCGCCGGCCTCCCCGGCCGCAGAGATGCTTCTGCCCAGTCCTCCCGGCCTGCCCGCCGGGAGGGCCGGGGCCGGCCCCCGCACCCGGAGACTTCTTCCTGAGCACCAGCGAGACCCCCGCCACGATCAAGTTCCCCTCCCGCTCCCGCCGGGGCATCCTCCTCGGCCTGACCCTCCCCCAGCTCATCGCGACCGCCTTCGGCGGCGCTCTGCTGCTCGCCGCCTTGATGACCGTCGGCATCGTCGGCGCGTTCGCCCTCACCCCGCTGTGGATCCTGCTCGCCGTCGCCGTCGTGCTGCGTGTGCGCGGACGTTCCCTGGCCGAGTGGGCACCGATCGGCGTGCGCTACTGGCTGCGCCGCACCCGCAGGCAGCTCGTGTGGCTGGCCCGCCCCTCCACCCGGCCCAGTGTCGAGGGCCTGCTGCATCTGCCTGGCACCGCCGCCTCCCTGCGCGCCGTCACCTCCCCCGACCGGCGCCTCGGCGCCGTCCACGACCAGGCGCAGGGCACCCTCACCGCCGTCACCCGCGTCTCCTCCCGGGCGTTCGCGCTCCTCGACCCGGGAACGCAGAACAGCAACGTCACCGGCTGGGGCCGGGCCCTGGCGGCGCTGTCCCGGTCCGGGCAGATCGCACGCATCCAGGTCCTGGAGCGTACCGTCCCCGAGAGCGGCGACGCACTCCAGCGGTACTGGCTGGAGCACGGCCGGCCCAACACACCGGTGGCCGGGCCGATCTACTCCGACCTGCTCGCCGCCGCCGGCCCCGCCGCGGCCCCCCACGAGGCCTACATCGCCATCGCGCTGGACCTGCGCGTCGCCCGCCGCCTGATCAACCAGGCCGGCGGCGGCCTCTCCGGCGCGTTCGCCGTCCTCGCCCAGCTCACCGCCTCCCTCGACCAGTCCGTGCGCGGCGCCGGCCTCACCCCCGGCGGCTGGCTCACCGCGGGCGAGATCGCCGCCGTCGTGCGCACCGCCTACGACCCGGCCGTCCTCGGCGCCCTGGAGCGCTGGTCCGACTCCGGCCGCCCGGAGGCCGACATCGCCGCCGCCGGCCCGGTCGTCCTCGTCGAGGAACCGGAGAAGATCCGTACCGACTCCGCCCACCACGCCGTCTTCTGGATCGAGCAGTGGCCCCGCACCGAGACCAGCGCCGGCTTCCTGCACCAGCTGCTGTACTCGTCCGGCGTGCGGCGCACCCTCTCCCTGCACTACACCCCGCAGGGCCTGGACGCCGCCCTCAAGGACGTCCAACGCAAGAAGGCCACCATCGTGGCCGACGCCGCCGAACGCGTGCGCCGCGGGCAGATCGACTCGGAAGCCGACTCCGTGGAGTACGCCGACGTCAAACGGCGCGAACTGCAGCTGATCGCCGGCCACTCCGACGTCGCCATGACCGGCCTGCTCGTCGTCTCCGCCGACGACGCCGAGGATCTCTCCGGCGCCTGCGCGCAGGTCGAGACCGCCGCCGTCGCCGCACTGATCGACCTGCGACGCCTCACCCTCCAGCAGGCCGAAGCCTTCACCGCCGCCGCCCTCCCGCTGGCCCGCCTCTGACCGCCGAAGGGCACCTCTCTTGCACGACGAGACGACCCTGATCGGGTTCGCCACCACCGCCCTCGCCTTCCACGGCGACACCGAGCTGACCTGCGACCAGCCGCTCTCGCGCGTCGAACTCGACGCCCTGCACGAACACGCCGTCGCACTTCACATGCTCCTCGACCGGGGCACCGTCCGCACCCGCGCCCACGAAGCCGCCGAGGGCGACCAGCTCCACAACGCCCGGATCCGGACCTGGCAGGCCAGCGAACACCTGCACGCCGCCTACCACGCCGCCCCGCGCGCCGACGGCCGGACACCCACCCGCGAAGCCTGCGCGCTGCGCCTTCCCGAGGGCGCAACTGACCTGACGATCTGCCAGCGCCACGTCAAGGCATCGCGCCGGGTCCGCCTCTTCACCACCCCCACCGACCTGATCCGCCGATGAGCCCCGGAAGGACCGCCCGCCCTTGAGCAAGCGCACCAGCGCCAGCGCCCTGTTCACGCCCAGCCGCAGCGGCCGGGCGCTTCGCCGCCAGGCCGGCCGAGACCTCGCCGCGGCCCAGCGCGAGGCCCGCCTCGCCGACCAGCCCCGCCGTCGCACCGCTGCCCAGGGCGACGAACTCGACGCCCGCCCCGTCTATCCCGCCGCCGGCCGACCCGGCCCCGCCTCCGCCCGCGGCGGCAGGCTCCGCCTGCCCCCGCACCGCATGACCACCGCCGTCGCGGGCGGAGCGTTCCCCTTCCTCGCGGAGGGAGGCCTCGGCGCCGGAGGCATATACATCGGCCGCGACGTCCACGCCGAGGCGGGATTCAGCTTCGACCCCTTCGAGCTGTACGGGCGCATCGAAGGGTTCACGAATCCGAACCTGCTGCTCGCTGGCGTCATCGGCATGGGCAAGAGCGCGCTCGCCAAATCCCTTGCCCTGCGCAGCATCGCCCATGGCTACAAGGTCTACGTGCCCTGCGACCCCAAGGGCGAGTGGACGGGCGTGGCCGAGGCGCTCGGCGGGCGGACCATCGCGCTCGGCCCCGGAATGAGCGGCAGGCTCAACCCCCTGGACGCGCCCACCGCACCCGCCGGATCCGACCCGGCGGACTGGGCGAGCGAGGTCCGCAAGCGGCGCCTGCTGCTGCTCGCGAGTCTGGCCCGCACCGTGCTGCACCGCGACCTGGCGCCGATGGAGCACACCGCCCTCGACGTTGCCCTCGACGAGGTCGTCGCCGACGCGGAGCGCACCGGCCGTGTCCCCCTACTCGGTGACGTCGCCGCGATGCTCGGCAGCGCCCGCCGCCTCGACGACGCGCTCGGCGACCCGGCCCGGCGCCTGGGCGCCGCCGCCGAAGACCTCGCCCACGCCCTGCGCCGACTCGTCCAGGGCGACCTGGCCGCGATGTTCGACGCACCCAGCACCGTCGAATTCGACCCCGGTGCGCCGATGCTCACGATCGACCTGTCCACGCTCGGCTCCGCCGGCGACGACACCGGCCTGATCCTGGCCATGACCTGCGCCTCAGCCTGGATGGAAGCCGCCCTGTCCGACCCGTCCGGCGGACGCCGCTGGATCGTCTACGACGAGGCGTGGCGCCTGATGCGCCACCTGCCGCTGCTGGAGCGCATGCAGCAGCAGTGGAAACTGTCGCGAGGCCTCGGCATCGCCAACCTCCTGGTGATCCACCGCCTCTCCGACCTGCTGTCGGCCGGTGACGCCGGATCCCGCGGCCGAGCCCTGGCGGAAGGCCTGCTCACCGACTGCGCCACCCGCATCATCTACCGCCAGGAACCCGACCAACTCGCCGCCACCGCGAGCCTGCTCGGCCTGACCGGCGTCGAGACCCAGGCCATCGCCGCCCTCACCCGCGGCCGGGGCCTCTACAAGATCGCCGGCCGGTCGTTCGTCGTCCAACATCTCCTGCACCCGGCCGAACGGCAGCTGTTCGACACCGACTCCAGAATGCTGGCCGGTCCTGAAATGCCGGCCGCCGCCAAGGCGTAGCCACCACCCCGTCACCCCACGGAACCAACCGCACCTTCGCCTCAACTCTAGGACACGATCATCGACTTCCATCCCACGGCCGACACGTTCCCCATGCTCGACGACGAGGAACTGCTCGCCCTCGCCGAGGACATCAAAGCCCATGGCCAGTACCAGCCGATCATGCTCGACGTGCAGGGACGGCTCCTCGATGGCCGCAACCGCCTCAAGGCCTGCGAGATCGCCGGCGTCGAGCCCGAGTTCGCCACCTACGACGGGCCCGACCCGGCCAACTTTGCCCTGCAGATCAACATCCGCCGACGCAGCCTGACGAAGGGCCAGGTCGCCATGGTCACCGCGCGGACCCGTTCAGCGGCTGAACAAGAGGGCCGTTCTGCGTCCGAACAGTCCGCGCGTTCAGCCGCTGAACAGGCCGGGGTCTCCCTCGGGCGGCTCGGCCAGGCCATGACCGTCGTGCGCCACGCTCCCGGCCTGGTGGACCAAGTCATCAGCGGCGCTGTCGGCCTGGACGAGGCGTACAAGACCGCCCGCGAGGCCAAGGCGCAGGCGGAATCCGGCGAGTCGCAGCTCGCCCGGCTGCGCGCTGAGGACCCGGAGCTGGCGGACAAGGTGGTCGAGGGTGAACTCAGCCTTCCCGCCGCCTGGGCGGAGCGCAAGGAGCGCGCCGAGGAGGAGGTCCGCCGGCGCCGGGTCGCCACCCAGTTCCTGTGCGAGGTGGTCCCGCCGCTCGCGCAGTCCCGCGGCACCGACACGGTGGCGCTCTACGACCAGCAGTTCATGCTGACCGGCCGGGCGATCACCGGCGAAGTGATCGAGCAGGCGATGGCGGCCCTGGCCGAGATGGCCCAGGCGTGGCGGGAGCGTGAGGCCGCATGAGCGGGATCGCCGACATCCGGCTGCACGAGATCGTCGAGGAGGCTGCCCGCGCCGTCACCGACGACACCGGCCGCTTCCACAAGGGCGCCTTCGAGGCCGAGGTCCGCCGGCGGCTGTCCGCCGAGGACCTGGACCTGCATGTCCAGGCCGCGGCCATGGACAAGCTCGCGCACGGCCTGGTGCGCGGTTGGGGCGAGCGCCGCAGCCCCAACCCGCGACGCAAGGCCGGCATGTTCCATCCCAAGGGCATCCTCAAGCTGGGCTCCGGGATGTGGGTGTGGATGGACTCCGCCACGCCGACCGACCTCCTGGAATGGGGCCGGCTGTCCAGCCGCAACCTCGCCCGGGTGGCGCAGGCCGAGACCGTGCGGCAGGACTACGTCGCCGAGCGGCTCGACGCCTTCCGCCTGCACGCCGGGCTCCTGCTCGGCGAGCTGGAAAGGATCGTCTTCGGCTACGTCCACGACCCCGACGCCGACCCGGACCTCGACGTCGCGTAGCCGGTTGCCGCATCCGCGCCCAACTCCATTATCAGGAAAGGAGGTCCGTGCCCCCCTCTCCCTTCATCACCATCGCCGCTGACCCCACGCTCGGCACTCTCGCCGCCGTCGGCATCGACCGCACCACCCGCCAGCTGCTGGAGCGGGCCGGCTTCGTACGCGACGACGCGACCGGGCTGCACCGCCTGCGCCGCAGCACCTCCGCGGCCGTGGGAACCCGCATCGCCGCCGACGCCACCCGCCTGCTCACCGGCGCCGGGTACCGCGTCGTTCGCCTGTACTCCGAGGCCGAGCAGCAGGAGGCGCTCGCGCCATGCGCTCAACCGGAACGGGTCATGACGCGCGAACCGGGGACGATCTGGATGCATCACGTCGCGGCCGACATCGCATCGGGCCAGCTGGTCGTCCACGCGCGCTCCAGTGCGGCTGACGGGACCTACCTGCTGGCCGAGTACCCGGCGACCGGGGAGGCAGCCGTCCTCACGACCGAGGGCAACGGCTTCTTCGGCGCGACCCACTACGCGGACCTCGACCGGGCGAAGGAGGCGTTCGGCCACCCGCTGGCACTCCCGCCGCCACCGCGCGAGCACGGCAGGGCCGCCGCGGCGTCGGCCTCCCCCACCGGCGACCACATGCCGCCCGGAGCGCCGGCTGAGACGGCTGCCCGCCCGGCGGTGACCGCCCCGGCGGCCCCGCCCACCGGCCCGCGGCGATGACCGCACCCTGCGGCGGGGGGCAGTCGTCCTGAGCGTCATCTCCTTCGGCTGGGACTTCGACCACGGCGAGTTCGCTTTCACCGGAGGCGAGCCGGCGCCGGTGGTGCGCACGATCCTCGACCACTGCGGCTTCGAGCAACCGGTCCCGGAGCTGGCCGCGTGGGGCTTGGCCCACTACGACTACGACAGGGACCAGCAGATCACGGCCGCCGCCACCGCCGTCGACCTCCTGGTCGTGGCCGGGCAGCGGGTCGGCAACTGGCACGCTCCTGAGCAGGGCCCTGCCGACGTCGTACGGCACTTCCGGTGGCTGCGCGACACGGGTCCGTTTCCCGACTCCGAAGAGGTCGCCCGCGCGGCGGCGGCCGAGGCCCGGATCCGGCTGTCGGCCCACGACCTCGACCCCGTCTCGCGGGCGGCGACCGAGGAGGTCGCGCAGGGCCTGCTGCGGGTGGAGGCCCGGCGCACCCTCGACGGCACCGAGTGGCTGCTCGCGACGCCGCGCGGCGAGCCGGACCACTACGTCGGCCTGGTGCACGTCCTCGGGAACGGCTTCTTCGGCGTCACCGACGACTACGCCCCGTGGTACGCCGGACAGGCGCGCCTCGACTTCCGCGTCAGCATCCTGCGCGAGACCCGGCCTCCGAAGTCCGCCCGAGCCCGCGCCGCCGTCCGCACCACCCTCACCCTCCTGCGTGCGAACCGATCGGCCGGCGCCCCGGTGCAACCGCCGGCCGGGCCGCCGTCGCGCACCGTCCGGCGCCCCTGAAGATCCCCACTTCCACTTCTCCTTCTTCACTCCCCCGAGGTCCCTTGCCTGCCGACATCACCTTCACTCCCGGCGCGGACGGCGCGATCATCGCCCGCGTCGCCCCGGGCACCGCCGACGGCGCCCGCCGACTCCTGGAGGACCACGACGCGGTCCGCGAACCCGGCGGCGACACCTGGACGTTCGCCGGAGCCGACGCCGTCGCCCGAGCCGCCCGCGCCGCGTTCCTCCTGAACGCCGGCGAGCTGGACGTCGAGACCCACACGGGGCCCGTCGCCCGCGAGCACACCGTCGCCCCGGTGGACGGCGCGGACGTCGTCTTCGCCCGCCACCCCACCGACGGGATCGTCGCCGCCACCGCCACGGACTCCACCGAGGGCCTGGTCCCCGACGTCCTGCGCCGCTTCGGATTCGGGCACGACGGCAGCGCCCCCGACCGGGACATCTACCTGCCCCCCGCCGGACAGAGCGAGCATGAGGCGCTGGTGAGCGCCGCCCGGGCGAGCCTGGTCCTGCAGGGCCTCGGCTTCCAGGTCGCCACCCGCGGCCTCGCCACGCCCCCGGCCAGCGCCGACCGGCTCGCCGAGGCGGCCGAGGACCTCGCCGTCGAGCAGGTGAACCTGCGCTCGATCACCGACAGCCGCGACATCGCCGACCTGCTGGACGCCGCCGTCGACGAGCGCACCGGCGCGATGCACCACCTCACCGGCCTGCTGGAGGACATCGGCGAGTGGACCACGGCACTGCCCGCCGACGCCGGCCGCCAGATCCGCGGCCGCATCAACGAGGTGCGCGTGGCCAGCGCCGAGCTGCTCGCCGACCTCAGCGACCTGCAACGCGAACTCGTTGACCTCGACGAGGCCGTGGACGCCCCCGTCGCCTCCGTCGTCTCCGCGCGCTCGGCCCGCTCCAGCGCCGCCACCGCCGCCACGGCTGCCGCCGCCCACGCCGCGTACCCCAGCCCGATCCTGCAGGCCGCCTCCGCCACCTCCACCGTCACCCGGCCCGCCGCCGCCTCTCTCTAGGAGCCACATATCACCGACCTCCCCGCCCTACGGATCGTCCGGCACCCGGTGCACGGCGTCGCGGTGACCGGCCTCGACCACGCGACCTACCAGCACCGCCGCCTGCTCGCCGACTACGGGTTCACCCCGCTCCAGGGCAGCGACGAGCTGGTCCTCACCGGACAGACCGACAACATCTTCATCCACGCCCGCCAGACCGTCGCGACCCTGCGCTCCACCGGCGCCCACGTGGATGCCGACCCGGCGTTCGACTACGACCAGCACCCCGGCCACACCAGCCCCGCCACCGTCACCGCCGGCGCGGACCCCCGCATCGTCACCGCCGGCGCCGACATCGCCGTCGGCGCCCACCCGGAGCACCGCATCGTCGCCACCAACCACCGCGACAACCCGGACGCCGCCCGCCTCCTCGCCCGACACGGCTTCTACCGCACACCGGACCACCCGACGATGTTCTCGCTGACCCAGCCGGACAGAGACGGCCTTCGGCGGGCCACGGACGCAGTCACCGCACTGCGTGCGGCCGGACTGAGCGTCACCGCCGACCTCCCGTACGAGCCCCGCACCACGGCCGAGGACCCCTTCCTCACCCGCGTCATCAAGGCCGACGAGCAGGCCCCGAAGCCGCCCTCCCACACCGGCCCCGGCGACCCGTTCCTGACCGAGGTCGTGCGCGCCGACCCGCGGGAGAAGGCCGGCGAGGCGGCGCCCGCCGCACCGAAGACCGCCGACCCCGAAGGGCCGGACCGCTTCAACACCCGCCTGCACCCCACTGCCCCGGCCGTGAGCCCCGCACCGGACGCCCGGACGGCAGCACTGGTGACCAACCGGCAGGACACGCTCGCGGCGATCGAGCAGATCCTCTCCGCTCTCTCCCAGCAGCTGCGTGACGACCCGCAGGCACTGGACCCCGCGCAGGTAGCCGCCGTTCTCTCCGACGCCCAGACCACACTCGGCGGGGTGCGCCAGGACCTGGAGACGATCTCCGCCGCCACACCGGCCAGCACCCGCACCCGCACCGGCGCGAGCGCGCCGGCCGCTCGGCCGGCCGCCACCGCGACACTCGGCGCCCGTGCGCAGGCCGCCCGCGCCACCAGCCTGCGTCTTGGCCGCGTCAGCGCCGCGCAGCCCGTCGAGGCCGCCACCAAACCCGTCGACCCGCGCCGCGAATACAGCATCCACACCCGCTGACCGCCTCGAAGGAGATCCGCACCATGGCCGTCCGAACCCGATGGGTAACAACGCACGCCTGCGGGCACGAGGTCGAGCACGACCTGGCCGCCCGCCCGGCCGACCGGCGTGCTGGCTACGCCCGCTGGCTCGCCGGGCGGGACTGCACCGACTGCTGGCGCGCCCACCGCGACGGCAACGCCGCCGACCGCGCTGCCTGGCTGGAGAACAAGCGCGCCGAGGAACAGAGCGCCGCCGCCGAGTGGGCCGCGCGGTTCCGGATGCCGCTGCTGGACGGCCCCGAGAAGGCCATCGCGTGGGGCGAGCGTTCCCGCCACCAGCTGATGGCCGGCGCCTACCGCGACCTGGTCGTCGAGGGCTCCCTCGACGAGGCCGCCTGGCAGGAGATCGAGGAGCAGGCCCGCACCGTCGACCGCGCGGGCTGGTGGATCGACCAGCGCGAAGCACCGCCCGGTGACCTGCCCGAGCTTCTGGCCGCCGCCACCGACGCCGACCGCAGCACCGAGAACCCGTACTAACAGCTAAGGCACGCAGCCCACTTGAGTCCGACCGCCGCTCTCTCCCTCAGCCAGCCCGACGACGCCGACTGCTCGCGCATCGCCTCCTGGGCGGTGCGCCGCCTGGGCGACACCCTCGCCGACAGCGAGCTGCCCGGCGACATCGCCCGCCCGCTCGCCCTGCTGGAGCCCCTGCTCCACGAGGTCGAGGAGACCCTACGCCTGGCCGCCGAGTCAGTCCTCGGCGCCAACCCCACCCCCCCGGCGCGTGCCGCGGCCGAGCAGCTGGGGCAGGCCAGTGCCACCACCGTCCTGCTGCGCCTGCACCTGGAGCAGATCACCACCCAACTGCGCGGCTACGGAACGGACTTCCCCACCGAGACCGCCGGACTGTCCCCGCGGGCCGCCGCCGCCCAGCGCACCACCCCCAGGGCCGGACACGACCCGCGCTCCACCTCGATGCCCGCCCCCGCGCCGGCCACCGCGGTGAGCGCCGGCGTCAACGCCGTTGTGGCGATGCGGCGGTGAGCGAACCGGTCCGCATCACCCCGGGCTCCTTCGGCTACGCCGAAGTGCACGGAGCGGACGAGGCGGCCCTCGCGCTGCTGGCCCCGCTCGGGTTCGCCCCGCCGCGCCGCGCCCCGAGCCCGGTCTCCCTCCACACCGTCGACGGGCCGCTCACCCGGCTCTCCCTGATCGGCGAGGCCGCCCGCCGCCTGGAGCGGGCCGGCTACGCCGTCGAGGTCGACCCGCAGCTGCGGCTCTCCCCCGCCGCGGAGCAGGCGCTGGAGATCCTCGGCGAGCTGAGCGAGCGGCTCAGCGAACTGGGCGACCTGCTGGCCGACATGGACAACGTCCACGACCTGGCAGACGTCGCCGGGCAGATGGTCACCGGCCCGGGCAACCCGGTGGACGCCGCCCGCGACGCGTTCACGACCGGAGCGCAGGCCGTCCGGCGCATCAGCGGCTTCCCGTTCGAGCGGGAGGGGATCGCCGACTGGTTCCAGGCCGGCGCAGAGGCCACTGCCCGGATGGCGGCGCTCGCCTCCGGAACCGCCTACCCGCCGCCGGCCGACCCGTTCGCGACGCGCGCGGAAGCCGCCCGCGCCTGCTCCCCGGCCGCCAGCACCGCCACCTGCGCGCCGATCAGCGCCACCGCGGCAACCACCTACCCCGCCCCCGACCTCCGGAGAGTCCGCGCTTGACCCAGCCCACGCCATCGCAGTCCTACGCCCAACACCTGCGGGCGCTCGCCGACCGCCTCGACGCCCAGCACGACCAGGACGGCCGGCCCACCCAGCCCGGCCAGGCTCTGCTCCAGATCCTCATAGCCCGCGACGGGCTGTTCCCACTCACCCGCGAGGTGGCAGCCACCGTCCGCACCGACCTCGACGGCTGGCACGAGGCCCTGCGCCCCGACCCGTCCAGCTCAGCTCTGTACGACCTCAGCCACCGGATCGCCGAGGCCGACGACGCCATCGCCGACGCTCTCACGGAGGCCGCGCTGCAATTCCCGTCGGTGATGTACCTGATGGCCGACCACGCCGGCCCCGCCCCGGCCGCCGCAGCAGCCCTCGCGGTGGAGCAGCGACTGTGGAACGGGCCCCAGGTCCGAGGTGGCGAGCGGGTGCACCTCTTCTGGCCGGACGGCTCGACGCACGCACCGGTGCTCGGCCTGGCGCAGGCCGATGGCGGCTACGTCGATCCCTACGGGAGTGTCCTGTTCACGCGGGCGGTCGCCGAGCAGGTCATCGCCGACCTGCTCGGCGACAACGCCGACTTCCAGGCCGCGTTCGAGCCCGACGGGTCGCTGCTCTACACCTGGCCCCAGGGCTATGACGGCAAGGGCGGCCGGATGCACGTCGTCCCCGACGACCGCGGTCTCTACGCAATCGGCGGCCAGTGGCCGTGGGACTACCGCAGGCCCGGCAACGCCGACAGCCTCCCCCGCGCACAGGCCGCCCGGATCGCCTCCCGCACGCTGGTGCCCCCGGGCGGAGTACCCGAGGCAGGCGCCCAGCCGAGCGCCCCGGTCTACCCCACGACGACGGGCCGGGCCCGGTGACCGGCTCATCCAGGCCGAGGGACGCCACCGCTGCTCTGCGTGAGGTCGCGGACCGGATCCGCGCCGCCTCCGGCCCTGCGGAGGTCGCCGCCCTGGTCGAGGAGATCACCCGTAACGGCGGCACGCTGGAGGCCCTCTCCGACGCGGTCGCCACCGCCAGCCGGTGGGTCGAGGCCCGGCCCGACGGCGGGGACCTGTGGCAGTCGCTCGGCCGCGCCGCGGACGAGATCTGGGAAGCCGGCGCCGAACTCGGCGAACTTCCCACCCAGCTGCGTGCCCTGCCGACCGGCGCGGCCCGGATCCGCTCCGCCAGCGTCCCGCATGCCCAGGCCGCCACGACGCCCGCCACCGCGAAGCCGCCGCCCGCCTCCTCCGTGCACCGCCGCCGCTGATTCACACGCACCTGGACGGAGAGAAAGTCCGATGACGAGAGAGGACGAGTTCCTCGTCCGCCCCCGCTACCTGGCGGGCGCCGGAGAGATCGGCCGCGTCCTCCAGCCGCTGGTCCAGGTGCACGGCTGGCCGCACGAGAACGACCCCGCCACCGGGCGGCTCGCGGCCAGCAGCCCGTGCGGCCGGATCGAGGTCGCCGCCGAGCACGCCGTCTTCCATCTCTGGCGGATCACCGTCCGGGCCCGGCCGCAGGATGCGCAGCTGCTGTGGTGGGCGACGTTCACCAAGGAGACGCCGGTGGAGATCGTCGGTGCCCTCGTCCAGGCCCTCGCCGCGGACCGGCACATCGCCCCCGAGGAGATCGTCGCCGAGTGGCCCGGCCACCCGACCACCGCGTGGCGACCGCTCCTCAAGGCCGGCTGGAGCGCATCCAACCTGACCGCCCTGTACTTCCAGGACCCGGACGGCAGCAGCATCACCGTCCACGCCTCCCCGGGGGCGGGCAGCACCGTCGTCGACGGCATCCGCGTCACCTCCCCCGACGGCACCACGACACTGGAGCACACCCCCAAGCCGGACCGCCTGTTCGGCGAGGGCGTCGGCCCCTGGATGATCGACGCCACCTTCGGCCCCGACTGGGAAGACCAGTGGACCGCGGTCCTGTCCGCCCGGACCCCGGTGCGCTACCTGAACATGCTCACCTCCGCGCTCGCCAACCCCGCGCCCGTCGTACGGACCCGCCAGCAGATCAGCGCCGCCACCCGCGCCGCCGCTGCCGCCACCCGCACCGCGCCACCCCGCTCGGCCAACCCCTTCGGCCATGTGGAGGCCGACTTCGCCAGGTCGGATCCCCGCCACCCCAACCAGGGCCACCCCCGCCGCTGACCAGAGAAGGGCCCTGTCCTGACCGAACTGATCACCATCGCCCGCTTCCCCGCCGCCGACGGCACCACCGCGAGCGCCTGGGCCCAGGCCCCCGACCTCGCCAGCCGCACCCTCCTCGTCCGCGCGGGCTTCTCCACCGACGAACCGGGCGGCCCCAGCCCGGTCTACACGGCCGAGGGCCACGGCCAGAGCGACGTCCACCAGCGCATCCGCCTCGCGGAGCGGATGCTCTCCGACGCCGGGTACGCCACCCGCATCGTCCCGCCGCTGCCACTGCAGCGGATCGAGCGGACGCCCGTGACCGGCCGGGACTGGTCCTACCTCCAGGCCAGGCTCGTCACCGCGACCGCCGAGGCCTACGGCGCCACCACCGCCGCCGACATCTCGGATGCCGTCATGCCGGTGATGGACCCCGAAGGCGGCGTGCTGGAGCGGATCACCGCGCTGCTGGACACCGCAGCCCAGCGCCTGTCCGCACTCGCCGATCACGACCCCTCCGCCCGCACGCTGGCCCAGGCCCTGCAGGACGCGAGCAGCACCCTGACGCAGGCCGGATACCGCATCGCCGAGGCGGATACCCCTGCCGTCAACACGGCCGAGTCCGCGTACTCCGCCCGCGCCGACGCCGCCCACGCCCGCACCGCGTCGGCAGCCTCGCCGTCGCCGACAGCAGCTGCTTCCGCCGCCGGCGTGCTTCGGCCCCGCACCGGCGCGCTCACCCGGTAACCCCTTCCGGTCGCCGCCAACTACCGCCGCCCCGCCCGGGGCGCTGACGAAACGTGTCCCGCCCTGATCCCTTCCATCACCCGCTACGCCAGCACCCGCGACCTGCTGGTCTCCGCCCAGCACCACGCCCTGCGAGCGGCCGGCCGGTCCCAGCCCCGGATCATCGCCGCCTGGCGCCCGGTCCCGCAGCTTCCACCACCGGGCACCGCCGAACTGGACATGCTCGTCACCGACCTGGACGCCGACCTCGCACGACTGCGCCCGGAGCAGGAGCGAAGGCCCGGGCGCTCCCGGGACGTATGGCACTGCACGCTACGAGCCCACCCGGACTCCGCGCCGCTGAGCGACGCCCGCTGGGAGGACGCCGTCCGGCGGGTCCTGGCGGCCACCGGCATCGCACCCGGCCACGACCCGATGGCCTGCCGGTGGATCGCACTGCGCGTGGACAGCCACGAGGTGCGCATCATCGCGCCGCTGGCCCGCCGCGACGGCCTGCCACCGCGTGTCGACCGGGACACCTCCCGGGCCATGGCCGCCTGCCAGCTCCTCGACCGCGACACCGGCCCCGGTGCGGGCCGCCGCAGCGGCGCCACCGCGAGCAGCAGCAGCCCACCCGATGCCCGGCTCCAGCAGTCCGGACCGCCACATCCCTGGGCGGCGCCCGCCACCGCACATCCCGGACGCCGCCCCCGCTAGCCGAAAGGCACCCACCCTTGCCAGAACCCCGACCGCGCCAGGCGGCCGGCCTCGCCCACGATGCCACCCTGCGCGCCGCCCGTGCCTTCGCCGACCTGGCCGAGTCCATCGACGCCCTGGATCCGGAAGAGGCAGCCGAGGTGCTCCACGGCCTGTTCCTGCCGCCCGGCCCCGCCCACGCCCTCGCCGGCATCCTGCACCGCTTCGGCGCCTGGGCGGCAGACGGCTGGGAGAACCCCCGGGTCTACGAGCCGCTGATCCGCGAGGCCGCCGAACTCACCCTCGGTGCCTACCGCGTCTCCGCCGTCGCCCACCACATCGCCGCCCTCGACGCACCCCCGGCCATCTCCCCGCGCCCGGCCGCCGCACTCGCGACGTCGCCGGCGGCCAGGGCCGCCCAGCCGCACTCCGTCATCCAGGGCCCCGCAGCGCCTGCCGCCGCAGCCGTCCCGCCCGCCCGGATAACCGAGCCGCTCCGCCACTGAGCACCGCCGCACCGGCGGACTTCCGTCGCACACGCCGGTCTTCCCACGCCAACCGTGCTGCCCCCGGCCGCGGTCCGGCTTCCCCACGCCCACCGCGCCTTCGCGATCGGCTTCCCGCAAGGACCTACCCCCTGCCCGCTTCCTCCCCCACCTCCCCGTCCTCCACCCCCGGCACCGACGCCCTCCTTTACACCCTCATCGGAGCCGGCCTCGCCCTCGCCGCCTTCGGATCCCTCGCCTGGATCGGCGGCAACACCACCAACCTCCTTGCCGGTCACGGGCCATGGTCGCCGTTCCAGCCGGTCGCCGCCGCCCTGCACCCCGGGGAGATGTGGCCCGCCCTGGGCACCACCGCGCTCCTGGTCGGCGCCCGCGTCGTCCCGGGCCTGGTAGCCGCCACCGCCGCCGGCCTCGGGCTGCGCCTGTGGCTCAGGCACCGCCGCTCCACGGGCACAGGCCTGGCCACCAGCCGCGACCTCGCCGTCCTCCTGCCCAAGGAGATCACCGGCAAGGCCACGAGCCTGCGCCCGAGCCTCTCCTCCGCCAAGCCTGGCAGCATCCGGCCGGACGACACCGGCATCCTGCTCGGCACGCTCGGCGAGAGCGGCCCCGAGGTCCGCACCTCGTGGGAGGACGTCGCGGTCGCCATCATGGCGCCGCGCTCCGGCAAGACCACCTCGCTGGCGGTCCCCTCCATCCTGCGCGCGCCCGGCCCCGTCCTGCTCACCTCGAACAAAGCCGCCGGCGACGCCTACACAGTCACCGTCGACGCCCGCTCCGCGGTAGGCCGGGTGTGGACGATGGACCCGCAGCAGATCGCCCACACCGAGCAGGCGATGTGGTGGGACCCGCTCGCGGACGCCCGGGACCTGCCCGGCGCCCGCCGCCTCGCCGGGCACTTCGTCACCGCATCCGTCGACGCCTCCAGCCAGAACGACTTCTGGAGCACCGCCGCCGCCAACACCCTGACCGCCCTGTTCCTGGCGGCCGGCGCGGACGGGCGCCCGATCACCGATGTCCTCGGCTGGCTCGCCCAGCCCGCCGACCGCACCCCGATCGACATCCTCAAGGAGAACCAACTCTCCGCCATCGCAGCCCAGTTGCAGGGCACCGTCTCCGGCGCCGTCGAGACGCGGGACGGCATCTACGAGACCGCCCGGCAGTACGCCGCCTGCCTCCTGGACCCGACGATCGCCGTGTGGGTCACCCCCAGTGACACCCTGCCGCAGTTCCGTCCGACCGAGTTCGTCACCGCCCGGGACACCCTGTACCTGCTGTCCAAGGACGGCGGCGGCAGCGCCTCGGCGCTGATCGCGGCGGCGGCAGACAGCGTCATGCGCACCGCCGTCGTCCAGGCGGAGCGTGCCGGGGGCCGCCTCGACCCGCCGCTGCTCGCGATCCTGGACGAGGCCGCGAACGTCTGCAAAATCGCGGACCTGCCCGACCTGTATTCCCACCTCGGCTCCCGCGGCGTCATCCCCATCACCATCCTGCAGTCCTACCGGCAGGGCCAGAGATGCTGGGGCGAGGCGGGCATGGACGCCATGTGGTCGGCCGCCACCATCAAGATGATCGGCAGCGGAATCGACGATGCCGATTTCGCCGACAAGCTGAGCCGACTGGTGGGCGAGCACGACGTCCAGACCGTCTCCCATTCCACCTCGGAATCGGGCCGGTCCACCTCCACCAGCATGCGCCAGGAGCGAATACTCCCGCCCGACCAGATCCGCGCCCTGAAAAAGGGAACGGCCCTGCTCCTGGCCACCGGGATCAGGCCCGCGATGCTCCAGTTGCGCCCCTGGTACAAGGAGCCCGGCGCCGGCGCCATCGGCAAGGCGTCAGCGGTGCAGACCGCGGCGATCACCGACCGCGCCCGCGCCAAGGCCGGGGCCGCCGCATGACGGACACCACTCCCCCTGCCCTGCGAACCCTCAGTCTAGGCGCCGGAGTTCAGTCGACCGTTCTGCTGCTGCTGTCCGCGCTCGGCGAGCTTCCGAAGCTGGATTTCGCGATCTTCGCCGATACCGGCTGGGAACCGGCACGGGTATACTCCCACCTCGACCGGGTGGAGCGGGAAATCGCGGATCCCGCCGGAATACCCATTCTTCGGGTCTCGGCCGGAAATATCAGGAAAGACGCCCTGGGTCCCGCTCACCGCTTCGCCAGCATGCCGCTCCACATCCTCAACCGGGACGGCTCCCCCGGGATGAGCCGACGCCAATGCACGGGCGAATATAAAATAAAGCCCATTAAACGCCAGGTCCGGGGTCTCCTCGGATATCCCTACCCGTCGCGCATTCCGCGCGACGTCCACGTGGAGCAGTGGATCGGCATCAGCACCGATGAATTCCACCGGGCCAAGGATTCCGACGTCCGGTACGCGCGGAACCGCTTCCCGCTCCTCGAACTCGGCATGTCGCGGGACGACTGCCTCTCGCTGCTCGCCGAACACGGACTCCAGTCGACGCCCAAGAGTTCATGCCTGGGCTGCCCTTTCCACGGCAACGCGCAATGGAGGCAGATCCGCGACGAGACCCCCGAGGAGTGGGCCGACGTCGTCGAGTTCGACGCGCAGATCCGCGCCGGCAACGCCCGCGCGAACGCGGACGGCCGCCCCCTGCTCGGACAGGCCTACCTCCACCGCTCCCGGGTGCCGCTCGGCGAGGCCCCGATCGACCGCCTCACCCGCCGCGAGCAACTCGCCCTCGACGAGCAGCAGGCGGCCGAAGAGGCCGAGTTCGGCCCCGAGGACGGCTACTCACCGTACTCGTGCCGCTCGGGTGACCCCGTCGCCTGATGCGCAAGCCAACGGCGGCGGACCGACGCCCTTCCCAACTCCCCCACAAGCAGGAGGTGATGGGGTGAACCCGCAGATGGAGGCCGAGCAGGCCCTCCTCGGCGCGCTCCTCCTCGCGCCGGACCAGCTCGACGCCGTCGCCGGCTGGCTGGAGGCCCGGCACTTCTACCGGCCCGCGCACGCAGCCCTGTTCGAGGTGCTGCTCGCCCAGCACGAAGCCGGACTCCCCGCCCTCGCCTCCTCCGCGGCCGGGGACAGGTCCGCGTGGGCGACGCAGGCGATGGCCGCGGCGGCCGGGGCCGTCCCTGGCTTCAGCCCCGGGTACGGGCACACGCTGATCGCGGCGTGCCCCGTCACCGACCACGCCGCCGCCTACGGCCGGATGGTGCTGGAGACCGCGGTGCGCCGCCAGGTGCACGAGCACGCCCACCGGCTGCTGCACGCCGCCCGCACCGGCGCCGTCGACGGCACGCTCCGGCTCACCACCGGCCTGCGGGACGCGATCGGCGAACTCGCGTCCTCCTGGGGTTCGCTGGAGAGCCGAGCACGCCGCGCCACCGGGCCGTGGCCGCCGGAGCCGCCCCAGCGCGGCGTCGAGGAGAGCCTGCAGGAGGAGAGGGCGCTGCTCGCGTCCCTGACCGCCCTGCCGCGCGAGGTCCGGGACATCACCCGGTGGCTGCACCCGGCGGACTTCCTCGACCCCGGGCACCAGGCCGTGTACGGGGCGCTCGCGGCCCTCGGCCACCGGGGCGAGCCCATCGACGCGCTGACCGTGCTGTGGGAGATCCAGCACCGCGGCGCCCTGGCCTCGGGCACCATCACCGCCGATGCCGTCCGCTCCATCACCAGGTCCGGCTTCACCGGCGATCCGGGCTACTGGGCCGAACAGGTCCTGCAAGCCTCCGTGCTGCGCTCGGCCACCGCCGCGGCTGGCACGGTGCGCCTGCTCTCCCTCGACGCCTCACTGCCCGCGGCGCGCCTGCTCGGCTCCGCCCTCCACGCCCTGCGGGACACCGAGGCGGTGCAGAAACGCTGGCTCGTCGCCACCGCAACCAGCACCGACGAGCCCGCCGACAGCCAGGCAGAGACACGCGAGCCCCGCCGCGGCGCCGCCCGTACCCGCACGCTCGCACCCGTCCCCAGCACCGGCACCGCCGCAACGCCCCCGCCCTCGCCCTCGCAGCAGGCGGCCTGCGCGCGAACGCCCATCAAGAGCACGCACTGAACCCCCGGCCCCACCCCGTCACCCCGAAGGAGTCTCATGCCCGCCATCCGACCGCCCAGTCCGAACGCCACCCGGCTGCGGTCCGTCGCCGACACCATCGACGCACTGAGCACCGCCGTGCCCGGCGCCTACCGCGAGCAGGGACCGCCATCGCTCGGCGAGCTCCAGAGGCAGGCGCTGCGGATCGGGGAACAGCACCAGTTGCTGCTGGGCACCGCCGCAGCGCTGGGCGGCGCCCCGCTGGCCGACAGCGCGCAGCGGGCTCTCGCCCGCGCGCTGGCCGATGCCGGCTCGCGTGTCGGCGAGGCTCTGGCCACGGTCAGCCGGGCGAGCGCGATGGCCGCACGGATCCACGAAGTCGACGGCCTCGACGGCCCCCGCGCGGAGGTCGTGCGCGAGCGGGCCGGCCGCGAGCTGAACCTGTCGCTGTCCCGCACGCGGCTCGCCCTGAACGAGGCCGGCGACGGACTGCGCCGGGAAGCACGGGCCCGCCAAGACGTCACCGAGCCGCCACACGTCCGCCCCCGGGCCGCCCTCGTCCGCAGCTCCGGCCCGCGCTCCACGCCCGTGCTCACCGGCCCGTCGGCCACCGCGGCCCCAGCCGCAGCCCTCCCGCCCACAGCCCCCCGCCGATGACGTCGACCCGCCCCCCGGAGCGAGCCATCACCACACCGGCCACCCTCGACTTCACCACCGAGCTGACCCGGCTCGCGGACGTCCTCGTCCACGTAGCCGAAGTCCTCAACGCGGCCCCCACCATGCCCGGACACCTCGCCATCCCCACCTCCGCCGCCCTGGCGGCCGAGGCCGAGAACGCCCTGACCGTGCTGCGTCACTGCTCGGCCAGGGCCGGCGCCCTCGCCGCCGGAGCCCCGGACCCAGCCCGGCAGACAGCCGCCCGGGGCTTTCGCGCCGGGCACACGCACGCCGCCACCTGGCCCACGCGCTGGACACCGCCGTCACCCTCGAAGGCAGCCCCGGTCAGGGCGTCGAGGAGCGCGAGCGCTCGCTGGGCTACCAGGTGCTCACCTCGGTTGCCCGCGCCTACAACGCCGTCGTGGCCGGCTGGCGGGAGATCACCGCGATCCGCGACGAACTCCTTTCCCTCACACCGCAGCAGCCACCCGCGGCCCGGCGGTCCCGCCCGGTGCCCGCCGCATCCGCCGGGCAGGGCGCGCCACTGCCGGCCGGTGGACGGCGCCGGTGAGCGACATCAGCGCCGAGGACATCCAGCGGCTCGCCGACCTCGCCAACAACCTGGCCGAGATCCGACGCGACCTGCGGCACACCGCCAAGAAGCCGCCCGCGAAGATCCCGGACCTGCTGGCACAGGACATCACCAGCCTGGCCGACTACATCTCCGCCGCCGCCCGGCTCGGCGCCGAACTGTCCCACCGCACGGGCCCCTCCGCCCCGGGCGCGGGCGAGATGTGGGGGCAGTTCTTCGCGGCCACCCGTGCCAGCCCCGTCCTGCACAAGCTGACCGAACTCCTCGACGACGCCTGCGACCTCGCTAACCAGACCCGGCCCAGGGAGCAGACCCGAAGCCACTTCTTCTCCCCCGGCCTCGACCAGCGCGTCGCCGGGAAGTTCGCTGCCGCGGACGCCAGCCTCGCCCACACCATCGGCGTGCTGCGCAAGTCTCGCTCGGGAATCGCCCAGATCCGCAAGCGCGAACTCGACCGCGAGCGGGACGCTCTGGCCGATCCGAACGGCAAAGCCGCACGGTTCCTGGCCGCGCGCGCCCAATACCGGCGCGAGCCGTTGGTCCTCGTGCCGACCGGGTTCGCCGAAGAGGCCGCGGCCACCGCCAGCGCGGCGGCCCGCCGCTCCGGCACCTCCCGGATCGTGTCCTCGGCGCCAGCACCGGCATCCAGCACCGCCCCCGGGGGCGCGAGCGCCGCCCGGCGCTGACCCCAGACCCTTCCTGATCACCGGAGTGCCCTGATCGACACCGACACCTCGGCGGTGATGCGCTCCCTGGCCGTCCGGCTGGAGGCCGTGAGCCGCACGCTGCTGCCCGCGGCGGCCAGCCACCCGGCGGAGACGGCGTGGCCCATGACCCACCTGGTGGCCATCGCCGCCGACGCCAGCGACGAGGTCCTGTTCCGCACCGCGGACCCCGCCGCCGACCGGGCCGTACTCGCCGCGTTCGCCGCCGCCGCCTCCCACGCCGCCCAGGCGCTGGCCTTCGTCGCCGAATCCGCGCACCGCCTCCTCACCGCCCCGCCCGGCAGCGCACTGCCCGAGGTCCGCCACGCCCACGTCGTCGCGCGCGACCTCCTCACGACCGCGGCGCACGAGCTGACCGCCACCGCCGACCGGCTCACCCCGCATCCCGCCGCCGCGGTCGCCGACCTCACCCGCCACCGCGGTCCCCAGACGACTGCCGCGCTCGGCCGCTCCCGCGTCGTCAGCGTCCAACCCGCAACCGCGGACGCCCGCCACGACACCGCCGCCCCCCACCGCTCCCGTCATCCCACTGCGCCGCAACCGCTGACCCCCGGAGTGTCCCCTGCCTGAACTTCCCCACCGTCCCGACCTGCTGGCGCTGGCCGACCTCGCGGACGACACCGCCGCCTCCTGGCCGGCCATCCCCACCATCGGTCCGCTACCACCCCTTCACCTCGTCGCCGCGCAGCTGGCCTCCCTCCAGGGACTGCGCACCGCGCTGCTGCACGCCTCCACCGCCGCGATGGACCCCTTCGCCGCCCCGGACGAGGCCACCGGAGCCCGCCGCGCCGCGCGGGCCGCCGCCCGCGCCTACACCCGCTCGGCCCTCGCCGACCACTGCGTGGGCGAGGCCCTGGAAGTCGTCCTCGCCGGGCGGGAGCAGCCGCCGACGCAGATCACCCTGCCGCACGTCCAGTGGCTGTACCAGGACGCCGCCAGGTCCCTGACGTCGGCGTCGCGCCACCTTCGCCAGCACATCCAGCCGCCCCGCACCGGCCGCACCCGCCGCCCGGCCGCCGAGCCCGGCCGGACGGAGCGCCAAGGCGCCGCCCGGCCGCGCACCGCACTGCGGCTGCCCTTCCGCAAGACCACCGCCATGGACCTGCCCCCGGCGCCGCCCGGGGCCACGCCGCCGACGACACGCCGCTGACCGGCCGCGAACGACCCCTCCCCCACCCCGGAGCACCTCCTGTACCTCTCCGTTCCCCAGCAGGCCGAGTGCCTGACCAGCACCGCCGCCGAGCTTCGCACTCGCGGTCACCAGGTCACCTCCCTCGCCCGGAGCCCCGGCATCGCCCGCGTCGACGCCGTCAGCGACCTGCTGGCCGGCCTCGCGGAATCCCACGCCCACGTCGTCGGCGAGGCCCGGACCGGCCCCGGCGCGCCCGACCCCGGACAGCCCGACGAGAGCCTCGCCCACGCCCGCGCGACCGCGGCCTTCGCCTGGGCGGCCGTGCTGACCGCCCGGGCGAACCTGTTCGCCGCCCCGGCCCTGGTGAGCGCCGTCCAGCTGGAGGGACGGGCGGAGCCGGCCACGGCGCAGGAGCTGTCGACGTTCCGCGCCGCGCTGACGGACTGCGCCGCCGCACTGCTGGAGGCGTCCCGGGCGCTGAGCGTCGTCTCGCGCGCCCTCCACGGTCCGGAGCCGAAGGTCCTGCGTGACCTCAACTCCCGTCCCGCCGGGGCCAAGGCCACCAGCGCCGCCCGCTCCCGGCCCCGCCCGCCCATGGTCCTGTCGACCGGCGTCCGGCCGCCGGACGTGACAGCCGCTGCGGCGGCGGCGAGCGGACGGGCGCGGTGACCGGGCACCCGGCCGGCATACGCATCGGCAGCCTCTGCAGCGGCTACGGCGGCCTCGATCTCGGTGTGCAGTCCGTCCTCGGCGGCACCGTCGCCTGGCACGCCGACCCGGCCCCTGGTGCCGTGGCCATTCTTGAGCATCACTGGCCCGGTGTGGCGAATTTGGGCGATATCACCGAGGTGGACTTCTCCGCCGTCGAGCCCGTCTGCGTCCTCACCGCCGGGTTCCCGTGCACCGACGTCTCGGTGGCCGGCAACCGGGCCGGTCTCGCCGAGGGCACCCGCTCGGGCCTGTGGCACACCATCGCCCGTGCCATCTCAACTCTGCGACCCTGCTTGGTGGTTCTGGAAAATGTCCGCGGCCTGCTCTCCACCCCCGCCCGCTCGTCAGCCCATGGCGACGTGGAGCGGTGCCCGTGGTGTCTGGGAGACACCGGAGATGAACATCATCTGCGGGCACTCGGTGCCGTACTCGGCGACCTGGCCCTCGCGAGGTTCGATGCACGCTGGCAGGTGCTACGAGCCTCCGACGTCGGAGCACCCCACCGACGCGAACGTGTTTTCCTCACCGCCTGGCCTGCCGACACCCCGGGCGCGGGACCACAAGGGCCCGGACGCCGGACGGGAGGACCTCGGGCATGTGGTCACACTGCTGCTCACCCCGACCTCCAACCTGGGGTCCATCGGGGGCTCCCAGCACCCGGACCGGCGCAAGGAGGGCGGCCACGGACCGAATTTGTCGGACCTGGTGGAGCACCTGCTGCCGACCCCTCGCGCGACGGACGGGACGAAGGGCGGCCCGAACCAGCGCGGCAGCAGGGGCGACCTGACGCTGCCGAGCGCGGCGGCCCGCCTGACGCCCGGGCCCTCCGGCCGCCGGCGCAAGCCCGCCGCCGCCACTCCGGTGATCCCGCAGGACCCCCTGCCGATGTGGCCGCAGCCGACGGCCTGAGCCGCTGGGGCGAGTACGGGCCGGCCATCGCCCGCTGGGAACGCGAAACGCGCCCCGCCCCGGACCCCGTGGATTTCCGGGGACGCCTTTCACCGGCTTTCGTGGAATGGGTCATGGGCCTCGAAAAAGGCTGGGTGACGCAGATCACAGGACTTTCCAGATCCGCCCAGCTCACCGCACTCGGAAACGGCGTCGTCCCCCAACAGGCCTCTGCCGCACTGGCGTTGCTGACGCCCGGAATTCCCCTGTGCGGAAACCATCGAATTCCTTGACCGCGAGAATTAACCCCCCATACACCACCCGATATCTCCCGGGCAAGGACATGGGCGCCCGGCAGAGTTCTGCACGTCGCCCCGCTTTCCCCGACTTCCGGAGTTGCCCTTGCCCCCTTCCAATCCCGACGATCCTCCGAGTGGTTCGGCGGTCACGGCGGAGACCCTGGCCGAGTGGCGGGCCACGCTCGCCGCGCTCCAGGCGGAGCGGGACTCGCTCGCCATCGTGGCCGACCGGCTCGCCCAGGACTACGACGACGAGGAGGATCCGCACCCCCCGGATCCCGAGGTAACCGGCGCAGACGGCGACGGCGGCGAGGCCGGTGCGTCGCTGACGATCCTCGCCTTCGACGACGACGCGCTCGCCGAGGAGATCCGCACGATGACGCCCTGGGTGGACCACATCCTGCTGGGCGCGTACGGAGCGGAGATCACCTCGGGGTGGCCCTGGTGCACATGGTGGCCGCGGCACGACGAGGCGCTCGCCCGGATCCACCACTGCTGGCTGGCCTGGCAGGAGCTGACCGACTCCCGCTCGGGGGCGACCGGCCCGAGCGTGTGGCAGCGCGACCACCTGGAGCCGCTGCTGCTCAAACTCCGCTCCCCCGACGGCCCGTTCGGTGCCTGCACCACCAACCCCGACCACCCGCACCACCGCCTGCTCCCCCACCCCCCGTTCACCGACCCCGCCTCGCTCAGCACCGCCTGACCTGCCGAAGGAGCCCGCCAGTGACCGCCCCCACCGCCGTGCTCCTCGGCTTCGACGCCCACCCGGACGCGCTCGCCGACCTCGACCGCCTGCCGCCCGCCGTCCACCAGGCCGCCGTCACCCACCTGCGCCACCTCGTGCGGGCGCAAGTGCGCGGGGCGGACCTGGAGCGACGCGGGCTGTGGGACCTGAGCGGCTGCCGCAAGGTCTGCCTCGATGCGGACAAGCGGTGGCGCCTGGTCTACCAGGAACGCCTTGCCCGGCCCCTGTCGCCGCACACCGGCGAGATCTACCTGATCGCCGCCGGGGCGCGCCGCGGGCACGAGGTCTACAACATCGCCGCCCGCCGCCTGCAGTTGCTCACCGCCAGGGCGCCGCGATCCTCCTGACCTGCCGTCGGCCGGCCCGCAGGCACTTCCCACCATCCGCTCCACCATCGCGAAGGACTTCTCCATCATGACTACCTCCGTCGTGCGCGACACCGCCCAGGCCCCGCAGGTGCAGCAGGCCCTGTCCGTTCTCAGCCCGCCGAACACCATCTCGGTGCTGCGGACGCTGGACCGCAACGGCGGTGAGCTGCCGACCTACGGGTTCGCCGACGCGATGCCGTGGATGGGCTCCAGGCTCACCTCCCGGCTCGCCGCGATGGAGGGGGCGGGGCTCATCTCCCGCGCCCGGTCCGGGCGGGCCAGCGTCGTGTCGATGACCGCGGCCGGCCGCCAGGCCCTGCGCCTGCAGGCACCGTTCACCCGCTGGGCCTCCACCTACCAGGGCGTCCCGGAGACCGGGACCGGTATGGGCGCCTACACCGAGCAGGCCATCGCCTCACTCAACCGCGCCCACACCGTCGCCACCGTGTGGGCGCTGGCCGCCGAGAGCGAGAGCGTGTACCCGTCGGAGGTCCAGGACCTGATCCTGCCCGCCGACGGCCCGCACGCCTCCGCCCTCTACCAGCGCCTCGCCCAGATGGAGGAGGCCGGGCTGGTGGAGCGGGAAGGGGAGTTCCGCAACTACATATACAGCCTCACCCCTGCCGGCCGGGCCCTGGTCGAACCGCTGGAGGCCCTCGCCCGCTGGGCCGAGCACCACGTGAAGGACCCTGCCGCCCACCCGCAGGCACCGGCAGCGCACCGCATCGAGACCGCCACGGCGACCTCTCCCGTCACCCCGCCGCCGGCCGCCGCGCCCACCGCGCAACCCTCCCCGGCCCAGCAGGCAGCCTCCCGCTCCCAGGCCGCGGCCGTGCGCTCAAGCGCCGCCGCCCTCGCCTTCAGCCACCAGGCGCCCGCGCAGCCCGCCCCGCTCGCCGCCTCCGCGCCCGCGCGCCACCGCTAGGAACCCCGTCATGGATCCCCTCTCCGCCGCCCTGGCCTCCCTGCCCGGTCCCCTCACCCGCGCCGCCGTCGAGGCGGCGCCGGGCCTTGACCCGGGACTGCTGGCCGGCGTGCCGGCCGCTCTCGCCGACACGTTCGTGGCAGTCCGTCCCGCCTACCTCGCTCCGCCCACGGCCCGCTCCGCCGTGCCGGCCGCCCGGATCCTGCGGGCGGCCGGGTGGACGCCCAGCCGCGTCGCCGACGGAACAGAGTTCCGCCACCGCTCGACCGTGGTACTCCTCGGCGCGCCCGACACGGCCCGCACCGTGGACGCCCTGGTGGCCGGCGGCCCGTCCTGGCAGGCGCGGCTCAGTTCGCGGACGCCGGACGAGGTCCTCGCCCACGCCGCCGCGGCACTGGTCGAGTACGCCGAGGAAGGGCCCGGAACGGCCGACCTCGGCGCCGCGCTGGCGGGCCTGGCGGAGGCCGGGTGGGACGGGGCCCGGCGCCGGGACGCCGCCGTGCTGGCCACCGCCCCCGACGGGTTGGCCGAACTGCGGTGGGGGCCGGACCAGGACACCGGGGAAGCGAGCCTGCGCATCCTCGCGGGCGCGGGCGGCGACTACTGGGACGCCGAACTCGGCGGCGCCGCCTGCCCGGACCTGCTGGTGGAGTCGCTGCTCGCCTCACTCGCCAGCCCCGCCCCCGCACGGCGCCGTCTGCGCGAGGTCCCCGTCGGCCTGTACGACCACCTCGACGTCACGCCGGAAGCCACCCGCGCGGGCGCGGCCGTGCGCACCTCCACCGGCCCGCCAGCCGCCGCAAGCGCCGCGCCGCCCGGCACACCGATCCTCAGCTCGCCGGCACCCGCCGCCAACCATCCTGCTCGGAGGCCCCGTTGACACCCGCCCCCACTATCGGCATTCGGGCCCGGGCAGGCGACCTCGTCGCTGGCCTGGTGGAGGAGAGCGAGCAGGTCCAGGCCCTCGCCCGGTCCCTCGACCTGCCGCTCCACTCCCCCGACCCCGCCCGGCTGCTCAGCCGTCACCTGCTGAGCACACTGGTGCACCTGGCCTGTGCCACCACCTCGGCCGCAGCCATCGTCGACCTCGCGGATCCCGTCACCGCGCCCCGGCTGCGTTCCCTCGCCCGCATCCGCGAGGCCCTGTCCTGCCTGCTGTCCGCGAGCGGCTCCATGGCCACCGTGCTCGATCAGCTCCCCTCCGGCGGCGACGTCACCGACGCCGCCGCCCTCGTCCAGGGCGCCCGCCTGCGCGGCGCCGCCCTGCTCACCAGTGCCTCCGCCCACCTGGGCGCCGCAGCCGGCCTGTTGCGCACGGAGCAGGAGCCCCAGTCGCGTCCCGCTCAGCCACAGCGCGCGCGCACCGGTCGCCCGCCGGGCGCCACCATGGGCCAGCTCCTCTCCGTGGCACGCCCGGCCGTCGCCGCGCACGGCCGCGCCAGCCGTTCCGTCGTCGAGTCCGCCGTCCGCGCCGCCGGCTACAGCCTCGGCAGTGAGCGCCTGACCCGCCTGATGCGGCTCCTGCATACGGAGCAGGCCACCTGACCTCTCCACGCCCTGCCGGCCTGCGCGGTGTCCTCGCCGCCCCCCACCTCACCCCGCTGCTCGCCGGTACCCTCACCGGCCGCCTGCCCACCGCGATGGCACCCATCACCCTGCTGCTCACCGTGCGGGCGGAAGGCGGGCCGATCGCCTTCGGCGGCGCCCTAGCCGCCCTGTACGCCGTGGCCAGCGCCATCGGCCAGCCGCTGCTCGGCCGCCTGGTGGACCGCACCTGCCTCGCCCCGGTCGCCGCCGCCTCTGCCGCCGTCGCCACCGCCGCCTTCGCCGCGCTCGCGGTGCTCGGCTGCAGCACCCACCCATTCACCGCCGCCGTCCTCGCCGTGGTCGCCGGCGCCTTCACGCCTCCGCTGGAGTCCGGCCTCAGAGCAATGTGGCCCCGCCTGCTCCCGGACCCCGACGAGCAGCGCGCCGCCTTCGCCCTCGACAGCATCAGCCAGCAGATGGTGTTCGTGGTCGGCCCGCTCGCGGCCACCGCACTCTCCCAACTGCTGTCCCCGTCCGTTGCGATGGCGGGCAGCGCGGTGGTCGGCGCCGTCGGCTGCCTCGTCGTCGTCACTACCGCCCCGGCCCGCTGGCGCACGGCCGTCCACCGCCAGGTGCACTGGATGGGCCCGCTGCGCTCGCGCGGTCTTCTCCTGCTGCTGTCCTCCCTGTTCTTCCTCGGTGTCAGCCTGGGCGCCTTCAACGTATTGGCCATCACCCTGGGCGACCTGCACCACAGCGGGTGGCTCGCCGGGCTGGTGCCCGCGGCCTACTCGCTCGGCAGCGTGGTCGGCGGAATCGCCTACGCCCGCGCCCGCTGGCCGGCACCGCTGGCGACCCAACTCCTCTTCGCCACCACCTGCTACGCGCTCGCCTTCATCCCTCTGGGGCACGTCACCTCCGCGCCGCTCGCGCTCGCCACCAGCTTCCTGCCCGGCCTCTTCCTGGCCCCCCTGCTGGTCTGCTCGTTCATCCTCACCGACCGGCTCACCCCGCCCGGCACCGCCACCGAGGCCGGCGCCTGGCTGATCGCCGTCATCGGCGCCGGCCAGGCCTTCGGATCAGCCGCGGCAGGCCCCCTCGCCTCCCTCGGCACCGGTGCCGTCGCCGCCCTGCCCGCCGTCTCCGCCGCCGTCACCGCCCTCGTCCTGCTCGCGCGCCGTGACCTGCTCACCCCCGCCAACACACCCCCGGAGAAGACCGCTTGACCAACCCCGCCACCACCGCCCGCGTCGTCTGGGACTGGAACGGAACCGTCCGCGATGACCTCGACGACCACGTCGCCGCACTCAACGCCACCCTCCCCGCCCTCGGCGGCACCCCGGTCACCGTGGACACCTACCGCGCCCTGCACCGCGTCCCGATCCGCTCCTTCTACGACCAGCTCCTCGGCCGGGAGATCAGCAACAAGGAGTGGCGCGACAACGACGCCGCCTTCCTGTCCGTCCTCCACCAGCGTCCGGTCCGACTGCGCTCGGGTGTCCGGCAGCTGATGATGGGCCTGCGGGCCCGGGGCGTCGGCCAGTCCCTGCTGTCCCTCGCCCCGCACGAGCAGCTGATGCACGAGGTCCGCCATGTCGGCATCACCGGCCTGATGGAGCGGGTCGACGGCCGGATCGGGCCGTCGGTCACGAGCAAGGCGCCGGCGCTCGCCGCGCACCTGCACGCGCTCGGCCCTGGCATCGACCCCGCCACCGTGATCGTGATCGGTGACAGTGTCGACGACGCCACCGCCGCGCGCGGTCGGCGCCGTCCCGGTCCTGCACACCGGCGGCCTGCACAGCCCCGGGCGCCTGGCGACCGCCGGAGCACCGCTCGTCGGCAGCCTGGAGGAGGCCGTCGAGGCCGGACTCGCCGCCGTCGCCGAACGCGTGGGAGCGCGCCCGTGACCCAGCCGCCCGCACCGGCGGTCGCCCGACCGACCGCGGACCCGACCAAGGTCGGCACCGCCCTGGTCCTTCGGACCCTCGGCGTCGAACGCCTCAGCGTGCTCGCCGGCTGGCACGACGACGAGGACACCCCGCTCGGGCGCCTCACCGACGAAGTCCACCGCACCGCCCGGCGCCTGGACCACGTCCAGCAGAGCCTCGTCACCCTGGCCACCAGCATCCGGCGCGACATGCAACGCGTCATCGCCGGCGACGACGTCGACCTGCCCCAGACCCACGGCCTGCTCGGCAGCAGCGCCCAGTCGCTGGACCTCCTCGTCGCCCGCCGCGCAGAGCTCTACCAACACCTGGACGGCCTCACCCAACTGCACAAGATCCTCGCCGCCGCCCCCGCCTCAGCCTCCGTCGGCCCGACGGCCGAGCAAACCGCGAGCGAGCACCGCGGCACCGAGCCGCCGCCCCGGACGACGAAGCTCAGCTCCGCCCAGCAGCGGGTCCTGGACGCCGTCGCCCGCGGCCGGGTCACCGTCCACGAGGGCAGCATCCACAACGGCCTGAAGATCTACGCACTGGGCGTGCAGGTCAGCACCGCGTCGGTGAACTCCCTGATCGAGCGCAAGCTCATCGACCGCGACACCAGCACAAGCCTGTACGTCGGGCAGAAACTCCGGCTCACCGCCGCCGGCGCCCGCGTGCACGCCTCCCTCCCCGGCATCCCCCCGGCAGGGAAGGCGTCCTCCCCCCGCACGCCACCGGCGGTCTCCGAGCCGCCGGCGGCAGTCAGCATCCACCCGCCCCGCACCACCGCGGGACAGCGATGACCAACGGCCCCGCCACCGGCCCCGCACCCGCGCGCCAGGTCAACGGCGCGCCCGCCTTCGCCGGACGTCTCCTCGTCCTGGAACGCCTCGGCCTCGACACCTACGGCCTGGCCGACCGCCACCTTGAACCGGGTGAACTGCGCACCCTCGCCCGGCTGCTCTCCCGCCAGGCGCAGCGCGTCGACGACTTCGACGAACAGCTGCGCCGCACCGCCGACCACGTGATCCGGCGCCTGGCCCGGACCCGCGACGGTGACCACCGGGACATCCAGTCCTGGGGCGTGCTGCGCACCCTCGGCAGTGACATCGAGACGCTCGCCGCCCGCTACGACCTCGCCGTCGAACAGCTCGGCTAGGCCATCCACGTGTACCGGCAGGCCGCCGAGCACCCCGCCGAGACGGTGCGGCGTCAGGCCGCGCTGTCACGCACGGTCGCTACGTCGACCACCTCTACTCCGGCAGCGAAAACGGCGACGGGTCCGCCCGCCACTGCTCCCGCGGCACGCGGCCGCTGATCCCGCCACCGGCCCGACCCCTGGAACCCATCCTGACTACGACACCCGACCCACACATCGAGCACGCCCTGCAGATGCTGGCGCCGCCCGGCACCATCCGGGTCCTGCTCGCTTCCAGCTACTACGAGATGCACCCCGAGGCCCGGCCGAACGGCGGACCCGCGATCGAGGACATCCCGCAGGACACGGTCCGGGAGCACCTTCGCCGTCTGCAGGGCGCCCGGCTTCTCGCCCACACGGGCAGCTACGACATCGAGCGGCAGGCCGGCACCAACGCCCGCCGCGAACTATGGCCGGTCTGGACCTCTGCTGTCCTGGCCGCCCGCTCCCTCGGCGTCGGCCTCGGCCCAGACCGGCGGCCTGAGAACGTCGCGATCACCGTCGAGCGGGTCGTGCATCTCGCCGCCGCCCCCTCCACCTTCGCGGCGGCCCGCCAGCTGCGGGACGGCCCGGCTTTCCGCCAGGCGCTTGCCGCCGCTCTCCACGCCGCCGACGCCACGGAACTTGCCGCTCACCTGCCGCTCGGGCCTGCCGCTCGGGCCTGCCGACGCAAACGGTAGAGCTACCGACGACGCCTATGGCGCGATCGTCGGGCTCAGTCGCCTGGGCGGCGTGTACGACGCGCTCGGCGACTGGCACCGCGCCCACTTCCCTTCCGGCCGGGCAGCTGCCTCCACCGCCCGCGGCCGGGATCGGGCCGCCGCCGACGCGGCGGTCCCCGCGTGCACCGCGCCGACCAGCGGGGCGCCCGCCCCCAAGTTGCCCCGCCGATGACCGAGCCCGAACCCGGCACCGACTTCGGACTGGCGGGGCTGGAGCCCGCCACCGCGGACGACGCCGTCGGCGCCCAGGTCCTCCTCCACTGCCAGCTGGTGTTCGACGCCGAGCACGAAATGGGCCTCGCCGCGAGCAGCTACCTGGGCACCGGCCCCTCGACGGTCCTGGCGGCCCGCGTCTCCCGCGACCAGAAGGCCGGCACCTTCACCGTGCGCCTCCACCGGGCCGTCGGCGCCGCCGAAGGCCGGGCCTGGCTCGCCGCCCAAGCGGCCAGCGGACCGGCCCGATCCCCCTCGAAGTGGTGCCCAGCGCCGCCACCAAGCAGGCCAGAAGTCCCGCCCGACGGCGCTGACCCGACCAACGGAGACACCCACCATCCCTCACCAACCCATTCGTGCAACAGTCGACTTCGGCATCAGCTCGCTGGAGCCGGACGGCTCGTCCAGCGAACACGCCGCCGACTACCTGGCCGTCATCGCCGACGAGTTGCTGCCGCTGTCCGACCAGCACACGGACAACCCGCACACCACCGCTCTCATCAGCAGCTTCCACGTGCTGTTCGACACTGCGCACATGTGGAACGACGTTCCGGGTCTGTCGTCCGTCCTGGCCGTGCACGTCGAACGCGACCTCGCCGAGGGCGTGTTCGAGATCGCCTTCGCCCGGTACCCGCTCGTCGCGATGGCCCAGCAGTGGCTCGTCGGGCGCGGCGCCACCCCGGACCGCTTCACCGACCGCACCCCCGTCACCGCGGCCGACCAGGAAACGACGCGCGTGGAGCGCCTGCTGCGCGAGGCCGAGCCGGACCGCTACGCCATCCACGACCACTACACCTATGCCGATGTGCCGTACGACACCTGGGTCATCGCCACCGACACCCACAACGACACCTCTGCCCGGCCGGTACGGGTCTTCCACGAACAGCATCAGGTCGACGCCGACACCTACACCCTGCGCGAGGGCCACTTCACCAGCATCGAGACCGCCCGCACGTGGGCCGAGGACCCGAGCGCTCCCCTCCCGCAGGTAGCCCCGTCGCCCAGCGCCCAGGCGGCAGCCGCCCGCCAGCAAACCCAGGGCGGCACCGGGACCGGCACCGTCGTGGGCGCCACACCCGCCGCACCGCCGCCGGTCACCGACCGCACCCGCGCCCGCTGACCGGAACCACGACCACCCCCTCGCCCCGCCGACACAGCCGTCTGCGTTCAGCTCCCGCACGTCCGCGCCTGGGCGTTGACCCGCCAGGCCGTCCACCAGAGAGACCCCGTGTTGCCCACTGCCCCCGCCGACCACGTCCTCGTCCGCCCGCTGCACCTGGCCGGCCGCGGCACCTCCGACTTCGCACAGAACCTCGTCACCTACTTCGGCTGGAGCACCCCACCGGGCGCCGGCGAGGAGATCCTGCTCGTCAGCCCTGACCGGCAGGCCCACCTGGCCTGGCGGGCGGCCCCGGCCCGCTGGGAGGTCACCGCACCCGAACACCACCGGCCCCGCTCCCGCTGGACTGCGGCCTTCGACGACCACGCGCCGTCCGAGATCGCCGCCGCCTTCCTCTACACCCTCGCCCACGGCCTGGAACACGCGCCGCTGCAACTCCTCTACCCGGTGCCCAGCCAGGACGCCGCCCTCGGCGTGCTGCACCACGCCGGCTGGGCCTTCCAGCAGCGCGACGGCCACGAGGTCCTGCTCGCCCCCGACCGTCTCGCCGCCCTCACCCGACCCCTCGCCTCCGACGACGCTCCCACCGTGCTGACCGGCGCAGCCGAACACGGCACCTGGAGCATCACCTTCAGCTCCCGCACCCCCGCTGTCCTCCTCCAGGCCGCCGCCGCCACCCTGCTGCGCCCCGCCGTCCGGCCGCTCGACGACCTGCCCACCACGCATCGGGAGCGGATCCTGGTCGAAGCGGTGCCGTCGCGGCCCGTGCACCGCGCGCTCGTCTCGCCCCGCCACCTGGCCGGCTCGGCCGAGCCCGCCGCACCGCCGCTGGCGAACGTCTCGGCGCTGTGGCACCGGACCAGGCGCGGCCGGGCGGAGAGTTCCTGCGGTCGGGTGCGGGTCGAGGCCGGGCCGGACCTGGGCGTGCTGGTGACCGCGGGGCCGTCCGGTCCCGAGCACCGGCTCGGCTGGAGCGCCGAGTTCACCCGCGACGTGCCGCCCGAGATCACCGGTGCCTGGCTGGACAGCCTCACCGACTCGGTGGCCGCCGACATCGACCTCGGCACCCGGGCCACGTTTACCCCCGGGCCCGGCATGAGCATCGGCGACGCCGTCGAGCCGCTCACCGCCGCCGGATGGGTCACCCACACCGACGGCGCCGACCTGCACCTCGTCTCGCCGGACGGCCACGCCACCGCCCGGATCACCCACGGCCTGCTCACCCCCGGCACGACGACCGCCGACGCCTGCACGCGGACCGCCCACTGGGGTGCCTCCGTCGACGTCACCGGAGCACCCGGCCACCGCTGGCGCGCAGCCGTGTCGCCCCACACTCCCTTGCACCTCGTCCGCGCACTCTCCGCAGCCGTCGTCGACCCGGCCCCCGTCACCCGCAGCGTCGACCGGGTCCCGGCCCAGTTCCTCGGCACCGTCCGCCTGGAGGCGGCCGACGCCCCGCTCTCGCCGGCCGCCCGGGCATCACGCAGCCGCAGCCCGGCCACCACCGTCGTCACCGCACCCCGCGCCGCCGAGGACCACAGACCCTCCGGCCTTCTCGACCCGCGGCCCCGGCGCGCCCGCTGACCGCCCCTTCCCCTGCCTTCGGAGACCTCCATGCCCGACCTGCTCCGTGATCTGATCGAGCGCCAGGACTGGTTCGAACCGCCCGACATGGTGACCGTCGGCCCCCGGCACGTCGTCGGCCCGGGGCCCGGCGCCGAGCAGCTCATCGCGCAGTTCCTCCTCGACCGCGGATGGCGCCAGAGCGAGGACCGGCTCACCCGGCACTGCGGGCGCCTCGGCCTCCACCGGCCGGACAACGCCCGACACGAGTGGACGCTGTGGGGTGCCCAGCACCGGGGCGCCGAAGTCGCCTGGAGCCTCACCGTCCAGGCGGCCCTCCCCCCGGAGATCCTCGCCGCCACCATCGCCGAAGCGGAAGCCGTACTCGCCGAAGCCCCCGACCCCCGCGAGCCGTTCGTCCGCGGCATCCTCGCCCTCGGACTGCTCCCCCTCGCCCGGGCCGGCTGGACGACATCACCCCCCGGGGAGCCGTCACCTTCCGCCCGCCCGACCGCTACGCCAACGCCCACGTCACCGTGCCCTCCGCCCTGCACGAGCTACGCGGAAAACCCGCCGCCACCATCGCCTCCTACGGCCCGAACAGCTACTGGGAAGCCCACGTCACCGCCGGCACCCCCTCCCGCGTCCTCGCGGCCTTCACCCGCGAACTCGCCTCCCCCGAACCGCTGCTGCGCACCTCAGCCGTCCGGGAGCTGACCTTCTCCGCCAAGCTCTTCACCATCAACGCGTTCGTCCCGGACACCGGCGAGCAGCTCTCGCCCGCGGCACAGGCCGCTCGCAGTCGCAGCACCACCCCCGTCCCCGCACCGGTTGCCGCAGCCACCGGGTCCACCACCCCGTCGGCGGACGCGGCGCGCGTCGCCGCCGAGGCGGAGCCGTCGGGCAGGTCCCGATGAGCGACGAACCCCGACCCGAGCTGGTCACCGTCCGCCCGCTCGCACTCGCCGGCCCCGGGACGCCGCCGTTCGACCTGGCGGCCCGCTTCGCCGAGGACCACAGCTGGTTCTCCCTCGCCGCCCCGGGGACGCGCACGCTGCTGGTCAGCCCGTGCCTGCGGATGACCCTGGAGCGCGGCGACCGCACGATCGGCAACCGCCGGCTCAACGATGCCCTGGTGCTCGCCGCCCGCCGGAGCCCGGGGGACAAGGACCAGTGGTGGGCCGCCTTCAGCCCCCGGACGCCCTACGAACTCACCACCGCCTTCGTCCTGGGCGCCGCCGAACTCCTCATCGCCGACCCGGACAGCGTCCTGTCCGAGCGGCCGCCCACGGACGTGCTCGAGCTGCTGTCGGACGCCGACTGGACAGTCGAGCACGATTCCTGCCGCACCGCCATCGGCTCCCCCGGAGGCGAGACCGCTGTGCTGTACCACCCGGAACAGCCCTGGCGGCCCCTGAGCTTCTCGATGCTGGAGACAACAAGCGACCTCGCCTGGAACGTCACCATGTCGCTCCAGACGCCCCCGGCCCTGATCACCGCAATGGCGACCGCCCTGGCCGGCGGCCACGCGCTGCGCCAGCCCGACGAGATCCCCGCCCACCACGCACATCGGATCACCGTCGAACCTGCGGACCGCCGGGAGGCCGCCCTGACCCGCAGCACGGCCGGCCCGCCCCGGACAGGTCCCCAGTCGCTAGCCTCGTCGCTCTCCCAGTCCCCTCCCCAGCAGCGGCGCTCCCGCTGACCACCACCCGCCACTCACGGAGGTCCCGATCCCCGAGAAGCCCCACGGCCCGCCCCCGCTCGTCCA
>NZ_JBHUSG010000019.1:125532-139961 GCF_042673745.1 Kitasatospora sp. NPDC057015 | reverse complement strand
CCGCCGACGGGGGGCGCCCCGGCCCCCGGCGCCCCGCCCCCCCCCCATGACGCCGGGCACCGGCCCGGTGCCCGGCATTACGCCGTCGCGTACCGCCCGGCCGGGCGCGGCAGGCCGTAGTGCTCGCGCAGGGTGCGGCCGGTGTAGCCCTCGCGGAACAGGCCGCGCGTCCGCAGGATCGGGACCACCTGCTCGACGAAGTCGTCCAGACCGCCGGGCAGGATCGGCGGCATGATGTTGAAGCCGTCGGCCGCGCCCTGGGTGAACCAGGTCTCGATGTGGTCGGCCAGCTGCTCGGGCGTGCCGACCACGACCTGGTGGCCGCGGCCGCCGCCGAGCCGCCCGACGAGTTGGCGCAGGGTCAGCCGGTCGCGTTCGGCGAGGTCGCGGATCAGCTCGAAGCGGCTCTTCGCGCCGTTGATCTCGGTGACCGGCGGCAGTGGCGGCAGCGGCTCGTCCAGTGGATGGTCGGTGAGGTCGACCCCGAGGACGGTGGAGAGCACGCCCACCGCCCGGGCCGGGCTGATCAGCGCGTCCAGTTCCTCGTCGAGGGCGCGTGCCTCCGCCTCGGTGGAGCCGAGGACGGGCACCACGCCGGGCAGGATCTTCACCTGTGCCGGGTCGCGGCCGGCCTCGGCGGCCTGCCGCTTGAGATCGCCGTAGAAGGCCTGCCCCTCCGCCAGGGTCTGCTGCGCGGTGAACACCGCCTCCGCCCAACGGGCTGCGAAGGCCCTGCCGTCGTCGGAGGAGCCGGCCTGCACCAGCAGCGGGTGGCCCTGCGGGCTGCGCGGGATGTTCAGCGGCCCGCGCACCTGGAAGTGCTTGCCGACGTGGTCGACGTCGTGCACCCGGCCGGGGGCGGCGAACGCCCCGCTCGCGCGGTCCAGCAGCAGTGCGTCGTCCTCCCAGCTGTCCCACAGCGCGGTGACCACGTCGAGGAACTCGGCGGCCCGCTCGTACCGGACGGCGTGGTCCTGGTTGGCGCTGCGGCCGAAGTTCTGGGCGGCGCGGTCGCCGGCCGAGGTGACGATGTTCCAGCCGGCCCGCCCGTGGCTGATGTGGTCCAGCGAGGCGAACTGGCGGGCCAGGTTGTAGGGCTCGGAGAAACCGGTGGAGACCGTGCCGATCAGGCCGATCCGGGTGGTCACCGCGGCCAGTGCGGTGAGCAGGGTGAACGGTTCGAAGTGGCTGATCAGGCCCCAGCCGCCGTCGGAACGGGCCTCGACGCCGTCGGCGAGGAACACCGAGTCGAAGGAGGCCGCCTCGGCGGCCCGGGCGAGCTGCTGGAAGTGCGCGACGTCCCCGGCGTCGGACGGGTCGGTGCGGGGGTGGCGCCAGGCGGCCTCGTGGTGGCCGACGCCCATCAGGAAGAGGTTGAAGTGGAGTTGGCGCTCGGCGGCGTCTTCGGGCATGACGGAACGCTCCGGGGCTCGGAAGGCGGGCGGGAGGAAGGGGGGTTGACCCGATTCTCCGGCCCGTCCCGCGGCCGTTCAACGATTCACCTGGTCGTGGAATTAATGCGCCGTTGACGGGGGCTCAACGCGTCGTCCGAGCGGTCGAGCGCGCGGCCGTCCGCAGTTCCATCGGCCGCTGGTAGACGCTGTCGACCACTCCGGCGCAGGCCGCGACCGCCAGCACCTCGACGCCGAAGGCCGTCGCGGTGACCAGCTGTTCGGGTGCGGCGTTGGAGTGCAGCCGGATCTGCTCGGCCAGGTACGGGCGCAGGCGGGGGGCCACCGTCATCCCGGCCTCGCTGACCACCAGGACCTCGGGGTTGAGGACGTCCAGCAGCAGGCCGGCGGCGGGCGCGACGAGTCGGAGCCGCTCCTCGAAGAGCCGGATCGCGGCGGGGTTCCCGGCGCGGGTCAGCTGCAGCAGCAGGTCGAAGTCGGGGCCGGGGATCAGGCCGAGGGCGTGGGCCCGGCGGGCGAGGGTCCGGTCCGCGACGGTGGCCTGGAGGCAGCCGGTGCGTCCGCAGGAGCAGGGTTCGGTGGAGCCGGGTACGGCGAGGTGGCCGATGTCGCCGGCGCGGGAGCGCCGCCCGCGCAGCACGTTGCCGCCGGTGGCGATGGCCGCGTCGACGACGTTGCCGACGAACAGCTGGACGAGTTCGGTGGCCGTGCTGCCGGCGCCGAACAGCAGCTCCGCCTGGGCCAGCGCCCGGGCGTGGCTGTCGACGTGCACCGGCAGCCGGGTGGTGTCGGCGAGGATGTCGCGGACGGGGACGTCGTGCCAGCCGAGCGGGCCGTGGGCGACGACGCTGCCGCTCTCGGAGTCCACCCAGCCGCCGGTGACCACGCCGAGGCCGAGCAGCGAGTGACCGGCGGCCCGTCGGGCCAGGAATCCCGGCAGGTACGCCCGGATGGTGCCGAGGACGGCCGCGGCGTCCCCGCGCCGGGGCAGGCGCTCGTGGGCGACCACCCGTCCGCGCAGGTCCAGCAGGGCGAAGGTGAGCCAGGGCACGCCGATGTGCACGCCGCAGGCGAGGTGGTGACGGGTGTCGATGTCCAGCGGCAGCCGCGGGCGGCCCGCCCTGGGCGGTCCGTCCGGCGGGGGGAGTTCGCGGAGCAGTCCGAGACCGGTGAGGTCGGCGGTGTGCCGGGAGACGGCGGCCGGGCTGAGGCCGGTGGCCCGGCCCACGGCGCTGCGGGTCAGCGGGCCGCCGGCCAGCACCGCGCGCAGCACGGCTCCGGTCCCGCCGCCCTCCGTGGGCAGCGGGCCCCTGTCGTGCGCAGGCGGTGCGACCAGGGAGAGCATGCGGTCGATGCTCCCAGCGGTGTGTTGCACGGCGGTGGCGAGGGCGTGAAGCGGCCCGGGCCGGCTCCCCGCGGCCCGGCACCCGGAGCGTGCCGGGGCCCGTGGGGCCCGGGTGGCGGTCCGTGCGGCGCCGGCGTGCGGGGCCGGTGCGCCCGCCCGGTCGCACCGCGCCGTCAATATCGCGCTAAGACTGGCCGTCCACCGCACCGATCAGCGGCAGAGCGCCCGGCGAGCCGTAGTCTCGGAGGTGGCGAACAGGTGTCCGGGGCTGGCCCCCCGACGGGACCGGATCAAGAATGGTGCACATGGGACGCGGCAGGCTGCGGATCTACCTCGGGGCCGCCCCCGGGGTCGGGAAGACGTACGCGATGCTGGCCGAGGCGCACCGGCGGGCCCGGCGCGGCACGGACCTGGTGGTCGGCTTCGTCGAGCACCACGGCCGGGAGCACACCCTGGAGCAGGTGGAGGGCCTGGAGGTGGTCCCGCGCCGCGAGCTCGTCCACCGCGAGGCCGTCTTCACCGAGATGGACCTGGACGCCGTGCTGGCCCGCGCTCCGGAGGTCGCGCTGGTCGACGAGCTGGCCCACACCAACGTCCCCGGCAGCCGCAACACCAAGCGCTGGCAGGACGTCGAGGAACTGCTCGCGGCGGGTGTCGACGTCATCTCGACCGTCAACATCCAGCACCTGGAGTCCCTCGGCGACGTGGTCGAGGGCATCACCGGGGTGCGTCAGCGCGAGACCGTCCCGGACGACGTGGTCCGCCGCGCGGACCAGATCGAGCTGGTGGACATGTCGCCGCAGGCGCTGCGCCGCCGCCTGGCGCACGGCAACGTGTACGCACCCGAGAAGATCGACGCCGCGCTGTCCAACTACTTCCGCCCCGGCAACCTCACCGCGCTGCGCGAGCTGGCGTTGCTCTGGACGGCCGACCGGGTGGACGAGTACCTGCAGACCTACCGGGCCGAGCAGGGGATACAGGGCACCTGGCAGGCCCGCGAGCGGATCGTGGTCGGTCTGACCGGTGGCCCGGAGGGCGCCACGCTGATCCGGCGGGCCGCCCGGATCGCCGCGCGCGGCTCCGGCGGTGAACTGCTCGCCGTGCACATCACCCGCTCGGACGGGCTGGCTGGCTCGGGCTCCCCGCAGGCGCTGATCGAACAGCGAGCCCTGCTGGAGAGCCTCGGCGGCACCTTCCACACCGTCCTCGGCGACGACCCGGCGGCCGGCCTGCTGGACTTCGCGCGGGGCGTCAACGCCACCCAGGTGGTGCTCGGCTCCAGTCGTCGCAAGGCCTGGCGTCGGGTCTACGGCCCGGGTGTCGGTGCCACCGTCACCCGTGACTGCGGGGACGTCGACGTCCACATCGTCACCCACGAGCACGCCGCGAAGGGGCTCGGGCGGGTGCCGGTGCGCCGGGTCACCGACCTCGGGCGCCGGCGCGCGATGGCCGGCTGGCTGATCGGGGTGGGCGGTCCGCTGCTCCTGGCGGTCCTGCTCACCCATGTGGACGGGCTCGGCCTCTCCACGGACATGCTGCTCTTCCTGACCGTGACGGTCTGCGCCGCCCTGGTCGGCGGGCTGTACCCGGCGGTCGCCTCCGCCCTGGTCGGCTCCTCCGCCCTCAACTACTACTTCACGCCGCCGACCCACACCTTCTCGATCAGCGAGCCGCAGAACATCCTGGCGGTCGGCATCTTCACCGCCGTCGGCATCGCCGTCGCCTCGGTGGTCGACCTGGCGGCCCGCCGCACCCACCAGGCCTCCCGCAGCCAGGCCGAGGCGCAGACCCTGAGTGCGCTGGCCGGCACCGTGCTGCGCGGCGCGCCCACCGGCGAGGGGGTGCTCACGGCCCTGCTGGACCAGGTCAGGGAGACCTTCCAGCAGGGCTCGGCGGCCCTGCTGGAGCGTGCCGACGAGCACGCCGCGTGGCGGTGCACCGCCGCCAGCGGGCCCAATCCGCCGGCCCGGCCGGAGCTCGCGGACGTGGACGTGCCGGTGGGCGACCGGCTGGCCCTCGTGCTGGTCGGCCGGGTGCTGCCCGCCGAGGACCGCCGGCTGCTGGGCGCCTTCGCCGCCCAGGCGGCCGTCCTGCTGGAGCGGCGCCGGCTGGCCGGGGAGGCCGTCGCGGCCCGCCGGGAGGCGGAGGGGAACCGGATCCGCACCGCCCTGCTCGCCGCGGTCTCGCACGACCTGCGCACCCCGCTGGCCGGCATCAAGGCCTCGGTCAGCTCGCTGCGCTCCGCGGACGTGGAGTGGGACGAGGCGGACGAGGCGGAGCTGCTGGCCGGGATCGAGGAGGGTGCGGACCGCCTCGACCACCTGATCGACAACCTGCTCGACATGAGCCGGCTGCAGACCGGCACCGTCACCCCGCTGATCCAGGAGACGGACCTCGACGAGGTCGTGCCGTTCGCGCTGGCCGGGGTGCCGGCGGACGCGGTGCGGCTGGACGTCCCCGAGTCGCTGCCGATGATCCACGCCGACGCGGGGCTGTTGGAGCGCTCGCTCGCCAACCTGATCGAGAACGCCGTCAAGTACAGCCCCCCGGGGGTCCGGGTCCTGGTCAGGGCCGACGCCCTGCACCCGGTCGGCGGCGCCGCCCGGATGGAGCTGCGGATCGTGGACCGCGGTCCCGGGGTGCCGGAGGAGGCCAAGGAGCGGATCTTCGCTCCGTTCCAGCGCTACGGCGACGCCCCGCGCGGCGCCGGTGTCGGTCTCGGCCTCGCCGTCGCGAGGGGGTTCGTCGAGGCGATGGACGGCACCGTGAGCGCCGAGGACACCCCCGGGGGCGGCCTCACCATGGTCGTCACGCTGCCGGCCGTCGAGCGGCCGCCCGAACCGGAGCCGCGGCCGGGGCCCGCCGCCCGGACCGCGGCGCCGCCCGGCGACGGGCTCGTTCCGGATCCCCCGCGGGCCGCCCGCGCATGACCGCGGCCCGGGCCCGGGCCCGCGCCCGCGCCGCGGTCATGCTCGGGTCCGGTCCCGCGCCGGCCGTCGAGCCCGGTCCCGTGCCCAGCCCCGATTCCGTGCCCAGCCACCTGCCCCCGTGCCCAGCCACCCGAACCGAAAGGCGGAGCCCGTATGACCCGGGTCCTCGTCGTGGACGACGAACCGCAGATCGTCCGCGCGTTGGTGATCAACCTCAAGGCCCGCAAGTACGAGGTCGACGCGGCCCACGACGGCGCGAGCGCCCTGGAACTGGCCGCCGCCCGCCACCCCGACGTCGTGGTGCTCGACCTGGGCCTGCCGGACATGGACGGCGTCGAGGTGATCAAGGGTCTGCGCGGCTGGACCCGCGTCCCGATCATCGTGCTCTCGGCCCGGCACGCCTCCGACGAGAAGGTCGAGGCGCTGGACGCCGGTGCCGACGACTACGTCACCAAGCCCTTCGGCATGGACGAGCTGCTCGCCCGGATGCGGGCCGCCGTCCGCCGGGCCGAGCCGGTGGCCGGGGAGGACGACTCGACGGTGGTCACCGAGGGCTTCACCGTCGACCTCGCGGCGAAGAAGGTCAACCGGGGCGGCACCGACGTCCGGCTGACCCCGACCGAGTGGCACCTGCTGGAGGTCCTGGTGCGCAACGCCGGGCGGCTGGTCAGCCAGACCCAGCTGCTCCAGGAGGTGTGGGGCCCGGCCTACCGCACCGAGACCAACTACCTCCGGGTCTACCTCGCCCAGCTGCGCCGCAAGCTGGAGGCCGACCCCTCGCATCCGCGGCACTTCATCACCGAGCCGGGCATGGGGTACCGCTTCGAGGCCTGACACGGCGACCCGACGCGGGGGCCTGACACGGGAGCCCGGCACGGCGGCCCGGCACGGCGGCCCGGCACGGCGGCCCGGCTTCGCGGCCCGAGGGGTGCGCCCGGTCCGGCCGGGAGCGTGTTCCGGCGGGCCCGTCCGCAGGCCGTCCGGGTGTCCGACGGACCTCCGGCCCTGCCGTCGGGGCCCCTCGAACCGGTACCCTTCGGGCATGAGTGGTGACATCAGCAGCGACCAGCCGCAGGGTCGCTTCCGCCGTATGCTCAGCCGGTTGACCTCCTCCACCGAGGAGCTCCAGGCGGAGGAACTGCGGCAGGAGAGCGCGGCGGAGTCGGGCTGCACTCCGATAGCCAGCTGTGGCGACCGTCAACTGGTCACCGTGGCGGGCACCCTGCGCACAGTGACGCTCCGCCCCCGGGCCGGCGTACCCGCGCTGGAGGCGGAACTCTTCGACGGCACCGAAGCCCTCGACGTGGTCTGGCTCGGCCGGCGCTCGATCGCGGGCATAGAACCGGGCCGCCGGCTGGTCGCCAGCGGCCGCATCAGCCACGCACGCGGGCGCCGCGTGCTGTTCAACCCCCGCTACGAGCTGCGTCCGGTAGGACACGGGAGCGAATGAGCGTGAGCAACCTGCCCGGCGGCGACCCCGCCGCCCAGCTCGACCTGGCCAAGCCCGCCCCGCCGAGCGGGCACTCCTACCAGGAGTCCTTCGACGGACCGGTCGGGCCCGCCGCGGCGCAGCCGCCGCAGGAGCCCGCGGAGCCGGAGACCCCGGAGCAGGCGGCGGCCCGCGAGGCGGCCGCCTCGCGGGAGGCGGCCGACACGGTGATGCAGGCCTTCGGCGGCGTCCGCGGCATGATCGACATGACGCTGCCCGGCCTGGTCTTCATCGTCACGTACAACATCACCCACCAGGTGGCCAGCGCCGCCTGGGCGGCGCTGGGCCTGAGCGCCCTGTTCGTGGTGGTGCGGCTGTTCAAGCGCGAGACCATCCAGCACGCCTTCAGCGGTGTGTTCGGTGTCGCGATCGGCGCCTGGATCTCGATGAAGACCGGCAAGGCCGAGAACTTCTACCTCCCGGGCCTGCTGTGGAGCGTCGGCTACTGCGTGGGCCTGGCCGTCTCGGCCCTGGTCCGCTGGCCGCTGATCGGGGTGATGCTGGGCCCGGTCACGGGTGAGATGTTCACCTGGCGGACGCAGAACCCGGGCCGGCTGGCCGCGTACACCAAGGCCACCTGGGCCTGGGTGGTGATCATGGGCATCAAGCCGGTGATCCTCTTCCCGCTGTACTTCACCGGCAACGTCAACCTGCTGGGCTGGCTGAAGGTGGCGCTCGGCATCCCGCCGATGCTGCTGGCGATGTACGTCACCTGGCAGATCCTGCTGAAGGCGCCGGCGCCGATCAAGGCGGCCGTCGAGGACGAGTAGCCCGGCCGCCGGTCACGGACCGGCGGCGGCGAACGCGAAGGCCGAACGCGACAGGAGGGCCGTACCCCCACGGGTACGGCCCTCCTCGGCTGTGCGCGGCCGTCCGGCCGGTGGCGGGGCCGGGTCAGTCGGTGGCGCCGGTGCCGCCGGAGAGCAACAGGCTCTCCAGCTCCTCCTCGCGCTCCTGGGCGGCGACGAAGAGCAGCTCGTCGCCGCCCTCCAGGGTGTCGTCGCCGCTCGGTACCAGCACGCGGCCCTCGCGGATGATGGTCACCAGCGCGGTGTCCTGCGGCCACTCGACGTCGCCGACCCGCACGCCGACCAGGCCGGTGTCCGCGGCCAGCGTCAGCTCGACGAGGTTGGCGTTGCCCTGGCTGAAGCGCATCAGCCGGACCAGGTCGCCGACGCTGACGGCCTCCTCGACCAGGGCGGACATCAGGCGCGGCGTCGACACGGCGACGTCCACGCCCCAGGACTCGTTGAAGAGCCACTCGTTCTTGGGGTTGTTCACCCGCGCGACCACCCGCGGGACGCCGTACTCGGTCTTCGCGAGCAGCGAGACGACCAGGTTGACCTTGTCGTCACCGGTCGCGGCGATCACCACGTGGCAGCGCTGCAGCGCGGCCTCGTCGAGCGAGGTGATCTCGCAGGCGTCGGCGAGCAGCCACTCGGCCATCGGCACCCGCTCCACCGAGATGGAGTTCGGGTTCTTGTCGATCAGCAGGACCTCGTGGCCGTTCTCCAGCAGCTCGCCCGCGATGGAGCGGCCGACGGCGCCGGCCCCGGCAATTGCGACCCGCATCAGTGGCCCTCCTCGTTCGGGCCCTGGGCGAACGCGGCCTCGACCGCGGCCAGGTCCGTGCGGCGCAGCGTCACGTGGACGAGATCGCCCTCCTGCACCACCATCTGCGGCGTCGGGAGCACGCTCTCGCCGAGCCGCGTGACGAACGCCACGCGCGCCCCGGAGGCCTCCTCCAGGCCGCTCAGCCGGTGTCCGACCCAGGACGGCGCGTACGCGACCTCGGCCATCTGCACGGTGCCGGTCGGGTCCTGCCAGAGGGTCTCGGCGCCGCTGGGCAGCAGCCGCCGCAGCATCTGGTCGGCCGTCCAGCGGACGGTGGCCACGGTGGGGATGCCCAGGCGCTGGTAGACCTCGGCGCGCCGCGGGTCGTAGATCCGGGCGGCGACGTTCTCCACGCCGAAGTTCTCCCGGGCCACCCGCGCGGCGATGATGTTGGAGTTGTCACCGCTGCTGACCGCCGCGAAAGCGCCGGCCTCCTCGATGCCCGCCTCGCGGAGGGTGTCCTGGTCGAAGCCGACCCCGGTGACCCGCCGCCCGTTGAATCCGGCACCCAGGCGACGGAAGGCCGTCGGGTCCTGGTCGACCACGGCCACCGAATGGCCCTGTTTCTCCAGCGCTCTGGCGAGGGCGGAGCCCACCCTGCCGCAGCCCATGATGACGATGTGCACTGAGCGCTACCTCACCCGGTCCGTTGGGGTCTTGACCTGCGCAAACACCGTTCATCGTCCTTCCGCACCCCGAGCTGGGGGTGACTCTTGTCGGCGGCCTCCGCGGTGACAACTGGAGTGTTGCCCGCCGGCCCTTCATGCGACACGCTAGCCGGTCTCCCGAACACAGTCCCGACGAAGGGGGGGACATGCGTGGGACCGGGGTGTGAGTACCCCCTACGATTCCTTACCGTGCCTATGCCGACTGACCTTCCGAAACGCATCCTGATCGGGCGTGCCCTGCGGAGCGACAAGCTCGGGGAAACCCTGCTCCCCAAGCGCATCGCCCTGCCCGTGTTCGCCTCGGACGCGCTGTCCTCGGTGGCGTACGCGCCCGAGGAGATCCTGCTCACCCTCTCCCTGGCAGGTGCCTCGGCGATCCACTTCTCCTGGCAGATCGGCGTCGTCGTCGCCATCGTGATGCTGGCGGTGGTCGCGTCCTACCGGCAGAACGTGCACGCCTACCCGAGCGGCGGCGGCGACTACGAGGTCGCCACGGTGAACCACGGTCCCAAGTCGGGCCTGGTGGTCGCGAGCGCGCTGCTCGTCGACTACATCCTCACCGTCGCCGTCTCGACGACCTCCGGCGTGGCGAACGTGGTCTCGGCCGTCCCGGCGCTGCGCGGGCACGAGCTGGGCCTGTCGGTCACGCTGGTGATCGTGCTGATGGGCATGAACCTGCGCGGGGTCCGGGAGTCGGGCTCCGCGTTCGCCGTCCCGACCTACGCCTTCATGGTCGGCGTGATGGGCATGGTCGGCTACGGCCTGGTGCGGCACTTCTTCTTCGGCGCCGACATGCCGGCCGAGAGTGCGGGCTTCCACCTGGAGCCCACCCCCGGCAACGAGTCGCTGGCCGGCTTCGCGATGGTGTTCCTGCTGCTCAAGGCGTTCTCCTCGGGCTGTGCGGCCCTCACCGGCGTCGAGGCGATCAGCAACGGCGTGCCGGCCTTCCGCAAGCCGAAGAGCAAGAACGCCGCGACCACCCTGCTGATGATGGCGGGCTTCGCGGTCGTGATGTTCATGGGCATCATCTACCTGGCGCACCTGACCGGCGCCCAGATGGCCGAGAACCCGGCCGAGCAGCTGGTCGGGGCCCCGGCGGACTACCACCAGAAGACCGCGCTGGCCCAGATCAGCGAGGCGGTCTTCTCGAACTTCACCCCGGGCTTCTACTTCATCGCCGCCGTGACCGGCCTGATCCTGGTGCTCGCCGCCAACACCGCCTTCAACGGGTTCCCGGTGCTCGGCTCGATCCTCGCCCAGGACCGCTACCTGCCGCGTCAGCTGCACACCCGCGGCGACCGGCTGGCGTTCTCCAACGGCATCATCCTGCTGGCGCTGGCCGCGATCCTGTTCATCGTCGCCTTCGACGCCGACCCGACCAGGCTGATCCAGCTCTACATCGTCGGCGTCTTCGTCTCGTTCAACATGAGCCAGTCCGGGATGATCCGGCACTGGACCCGACTGCTGCGCACCGAGACCGACTCCGCCAAGCGCTCCCACATGCAGCGCAGCCGGGCGATCAACGCCTTCGGCCTGGTGATGACCTCGGCCGTGCTGATCGTGGTGCTGGCCACCAAGATCAGCCACGCCTGGATCGCGATCGCCACCATGGTGGCGCTGTTCGTGCTGATGAAGGCGATCCGCCGGCACTACGACCGGGTCTCCCAGGAGCTGGTCGCCGCGGAGGAGCCGGACGACGTCGTCCTGCCGACCCGGGTGCACGCCATCGTGCTGGTCTCCAAGCTCCACAAGCCGGCGCTGCGCGCCCTCGCGTACGCCAGGCTGGCCCGCGCCCACACGCTGGAGGCGGTCTCGGTCAACGTGGACCCGGCGGACACCGAGGCGCTGCGCCGCGAGTGGGACGAGCGCGGCATCGAGGTGCCGCTCAAGGTGCTGGACTCGCCGTTCCGCGAGATCACCGGCCCCGTCCTGGACTACGTGAAGAACCTGCGCCGCAGCAGCCCGCGCGACGTGGTCTCGGTCTACATCCCCGAGTACGTCGTCGGTCACTGGTACGAGCACCTGCTGCACAACCAGAGCGCGCTGCGGCTCAAGGGCCGCCTGCTGTTCAAGCCGGGTGTGATGGTGACCTCGGTGCCGTGGCAGCTGGAGTCCTCGGAGCGGCGCAAGCCGCAGAAGGCCTGGTCGGCGCCCGGTGCGGTGCGACGCGGTGAACCGCGTCGGCCGCAGGCCGTAAAGTCGAAGGTCTCCGGTACCTCCGACCCGGGCAGCTCCGACGGCCCCGCTGACGCCAGCAAGGACACCACCAAGTGACCCGCAACACCCCGCCCCGCTCCAACGGCAAGTCGGGCCAGGCCCGCAAGGGCGCCAAGCCCGGCCAGGTCGCCCGGCCGCGCTGGTCCGCCCGGCCCGCGCGTCCCGAAGCCACCGACCGCGACGGCTACACCGCGCAGACCGCGCCGCTGGCACCGGGCGAGGCGCCCCGTGCGGACGAGCCCCGCTCCGAAGGCCGCGGCGGCTCCAAGCCCCGTACCGGCACCGGTACGGGCAGGGCCGCCGGTGCGGCCGGGGCGAAGGCGGCCGGCGGCGCGGGTCGCGGCGCCGCTCCGAAGGGCGACCAGCCCCGGGGCGCCGGACCGCGCAAGCAGACGGTCAAGGCCCCGAAGCTGCTGCGCACCCCGCGGGCCCCGAAGGCCGAGGCCGCCCCGCGCGGCCCCGGCGGCGACCCGCTGGTCGGCGAGCGCTACGAGGTCGAGGTCGGCGCCGTCGCGCACGGCGGCGGCCACTGCGTGGCGCGGCACGAGGGCCGGGTGCTGTTCGTCCGGCACGCGCTGCCCGGCGAGAAGGTGATCGCCCAGGTCACCGAGGGCACCACCAAGTCGCGGTTCCTGCGTGCCGACGCGGTGGAGATCCTGGAGCCCGCCAAGGACCGGATCGCCCCGCCGTGCCCGTTCTCCGGCCCCGGCAAGTGCGGCGGCTGCGACTGGCAGCACGTGACCCCCGGCGGCCAGCGCAAGCTGAAGGTGCAGGTGCTCACCGAGCAGCTCGCCAAGCTGGCCGGCCTCACCCCGGCCGAGGCCGGCTGGGACGGCAGCGTCGAGCCGGTGGGCGCCAAGCTCCCGGCCGGCGAGGTGCCCGCCTGGCGCAGCCGCGTCCAGTACACGGTCGACCCCGCCACCGACCGGGTCGGCCTGCGCAAGCACCGCTCGCACGACATCCAGCCGATCGACCGCTGCCTGATCGCCGCGCCAGGTGTCACCGAGCTCGGCATCGAGGCCCGCGACTGGCCGGGCGTCGCCTCGGTGGACGCGATCGCGGCCACCGGCTCCTCGGACCGCCAGGTCGTCCTGGTGCCGCGGCCCGGCGCCCAGCTGCCGATCGTGGAGCTGGACAAGCCGGTCTCGATCTCGCGGATCGACGAGCACGAGGGCTTCCACCGCGTGCACGGCCGCACCTTCGTCCGGGAGGTGGCCGTGGGCCGCACCTGGCGGGTCAGCAACGGCGGCTTCTGGCAGATCCACCCGGAGGCCCCCGACACCCTGGTGAACGCCGTCCTGGACGGTCTCGACCCGCAGTACGGCGAGAACGCGCTGGACCTGTACTGCGGCGTGGGCCTGTTCGCGGGCGCGCTCGCCGACCGGGTCGGCGAGGAGGGCGCGGTGCTCGGCATCGAGTCCGGCAAGCAGGCCGTGGTCGACGCCCGGCACAACCTGGCGGCGCTGGAGAACGTCCGGATCGAGTGCGACAAGGTCGAGAGCCTGCTCCCGCGGACCGGGATCACCGCCACCGACCTGATCGTCCTCGACCCGCCGCGGGCCGGTGCCGGCCGGGAGACCGTCGCCCACCTGGCCGGCCTGTCGGCCCGCCGGATCGCGTACGTGGCCTGCGACCCGGCCGCGCTCGCGCGTGACCTCGCCTTCTTCCGCGAGGGCGGCTACCGGCCGGTCTCGCTGCGGGCCTTCGACCTGTTCCCGATGACCCACCACTTCGAGTGCGTGGCCATCCTGGAGCCGGTCGCGGGGTAGGCACCTCGACGCGGCGGGTACGCGGACGGGCGGTGGGCGGAGGTACTCGCCCACCGCCCGTCCGCGTAGAGCGCCGGGCCGGTTGCACCCGCGGCGTTCGTGGCCGGCCGGTGGAAGTGTCGACCGGTGGAAACTTCTTTCGGGGCGGGAGCAGCGTTTCGGGGCGCGGCTGCCGTCTGGAGGGTGGATGGGACCTCATCCGCCGTTCCGACTCCAGGAGTTACCGATGCCCTTCCGTCGCACTCGCGCCCCGCGCCCGCCCCTCCGTGCCGCCCTCGGCCTCGCCACGGCCGTGGTGCTGGCGGCCGGCGGCGGCGTGGCCTTCGCCTCGACCGGCTCGACCGGCACGGTTGCCTCCGCCGGTTCCGCCGGTTCCACCGGCGCGCCGGTGGCCGCACCCGCTTCCTCCGCCGCGCCGTCCGTCACCGCCTCGCCCGCGACCGTCCCGCCGGGTGCGTCGCCCGCGGCCGCCCACGTGCAGGTGGTCGAGCCGCACCAGGGCGTGCCGGTCGGCCGGGGCGTGAGCCTGTGGCTGGACAAGGGCTCGGAGAACGTCGTGGCCAAGGAGCCCGGCGCGCCCGGCGGCTCGTGGAGCGCCGAGGTCGCGGCGCTGCCGGAGGGTCAGATCTCGCTGACCGTCGCGGGCGACGCGAGCTCCGCCCTGGTCGTCGGCATGTACCGGGGCGCGGCCCCGGTGGACCGGGTCACGGTGGCCCTCGGCGGCGCCGTGGTCGAGGCGCACGTGGTGAGCCTGGCGGGCGCCCCCGGCTGGGCCGCCTTCCACGTCGAGATCCCGGGCGGCGCCGCGCCGACCGCGTCCACCCCCACCGTCACCGCCTACGGCGCGGACGGCACCGTGATCGCCGGTTTCGCGAAGAAGTAGCCCCGCCGACGTGATCCCGACCGTGGTGGCGCCCGCCGCCCGGGCCCGCGGCCCCCCCCCCCCCCCCCCCCCCGGCAACCAGGCCCCCCCCCCCCCCCCCCG
>NZ_JBHUSG010000019.1:0-125523 GCF_042673745.1 Kitasatospora sp. NPDC057015 | reverse complement strand
CAGACACCCCCCGCGGGGCGCGGGCCCCGCGGCCCGGGGGTTTGGCATCCTCTGGCCCCCCCAGGTGTGCCCCCCCGGGGGGGGCCCGCCCCCCCCGGCCCCGCCCCCCACCACCCCCAGCCCGCCGCGAGGAACCTTGCCCAGCGACACCGGACGCGACCGTGGACGTGCCCCTGACCGCGACCCCGGCCCGCCCATCCCGCAGCCGCCCCAGCCGCCCCAGCCGCCCCGGACGTCCCGGACGTCCCCCGGCGGTGACAGCACCGATGACGAGTTCAGGGCCTTCATGACCAACCGCTGGCCGAGCCTGCTGCGCACCGCCTACCTGCTCACCGGTAGCCACCACGACGCCGAGGACATCGCCCAGGGCGCCCTGGCGACGGCCTACGCCAAGTGGAGCCGGGTGCGCCGCAGCGACGACGTCGCCGCGTACGTCCGCCAGATCATGGTCCATCAGCACATCGACCGGTTCCGGCGGCGGAGCGTGCGCGAGTGGCTCACCGACCGGCTGCCGCACTCCCCGGTGGCGGACGAGAGCGGCCGGGTGGCGGACCACGACGCCCTGGTGGCGGCGCTGGCCGGGTTGCCGGCGCGGCAGCGCGCCGCCGTGGTCCTGTGCTACTTCGAGGACATGACGCACGACCAGGTCGCGGCCGTGCTCGGGACGAGGGCGGGCACCGTGCGCGGCCAGATCTCCCGCGCGCTGGCCCGGCTGCGCGAGAACGGAGCCCTGGCCGACGCGGTCGGCCGGCACCCCGGATCAAGGACGGAGACGACGCGATGAACCCCAGCGAGGGGCTTGCCTCGGCCCTGCGCCAGGCCGCCGACACGATGCCGGTGAGCACCGCGCCCGTCGATGCGGTACTGCGGACGGGCCGGGCGATCCGCCGCCGGCGGACCGTCCGCTCGGCCGTGTCGGTGGCCGTCCTGGTGCCGCTCTGCGCCGCCGTCACTCTGGTGCTGCTGCCGCCTGCCCGGGACGGCGGCCGGGCCGCCCCGGTGCCGACCGCCCCGGCGGCCCCGCCGGCCCCGACCGCTCCCGCCGCGTCGGGGCCGGCGCTACGGCCCGCCGGGCAGCCGTACGGCATCGGCGGCGGACGGGAGTTGACACTGACGGCACAGGGCGCGGAGGTCTCCGGGCCGGGGGCGGGCGGCTCGTGGAGCATGCCGGTCGACAAGGTGCCGCCCGGGGAGATCACGGCGACGGTGCTCGGTGACGCCACGTCCACGCTGGCCCTGGGCCTCTACCGCGGAGCCGCCCCGGCGGCCCGGGTGACGGTGGCCCTCGGCGGCCGGAGCGTCGAGGCGCAGGTGTTCGCGCTGGCCGGGGAGCCGGGCTGGAGCGTCTTCGTCGCCCCCGGCGTCGGGAGGGGGACGACGCCGACGGTCACCGTCTTCGCGGCGGACGGCGGCGTCCTGGCCGGGCTGCCCAAGCAGCGGTGACCGCCGCCCGTCGACACCTGCCCGGCTCCGGGTGTCGACGGGTCAGACGGTGGCGAGGTCGTCGGTGCCGGTGGCGGTGACGAAGGCCTGCCAGGTGTCGGCGGGGAAGAGCAGCGCGGGGCCGGCGGGGTCCTTGGAGTCGCGGACGGGCCGCAGGCCGGGGAGGCCGGTGCCGACCTCGACGCAGTTGCCGCCGTTGTCGCTGCTGTGGGTGCTCTTGTGCCAGGTGACGGGGAGGGTGCTCGCGTTGCTGGTCATCTCAACTCCTAGGCGGCGGGCGGCGATCAGCTCGATCGACGCGTCGGGTGGCAGGGCAACGCCCGTGAGCGGATCATAGGCGTGCGGCTGACTTCACCTGGGCCGGTTCGGCCAGGATCTGCCCCCGGAGAAACCCGTCCACCTGGATGCTCGGCCCCTCGTCGAGCGCGAGGGTGGCGAACGGGCCGCCGACGCCGGCGTGAACACCCGCACTGAGCGGAATCACCTGAAGCACCGTCCGGGGTCTCTCCGCCGCCGCGACCGGGCTGCGGGTGTGCGGGGACTGTCTGTCGTACCTGGAGGTCTGGCATGCCGCCGAGGCAGCCGGAGTCCGGGCGGGGTGCGCGGCGGTGGCCGAACGGAGCCCGGTGCGCTGACCGTTGCCCGCGTTCCCGGCGTTGCGGGCCGGGCCTCGTGGGGGCGGAGCCGTCGGCCGGCCGAGCCCGGCGGCCTGCGGCCGGGCCGTGGTCGGGGCGGCCGTCGCGCAGTCGCGGCAGCGGCCCGGTGCGGCGGCGCGGAAGGCGCGCTCGCAGCCGCCGTCGCAGGTCTGCCAGGGCAGGACCGTCCCGGTGGGTGCCAACGTGGTTACGGGGAGGGGTAGTTCGGAGAGGCGGTGGGCCAGCAGGCCGACCGGGCGGGCCCGGAGGCGGTCGGGCAGTCCGGTGGTGAGGTGGTTGATGATCTCCTCGGGGCCGACGCCCCGGGCGATCCACCGGGTGACGGTCGGGGCGAGTCGGGCCACGTCGTGCTCGGACACGATCAGCCGGGGGTCGCGGACGCGCAGCGAGGCGAGCACGGAGACGGCCAGTGGATCGGCCTCGCCTGGCGGTGGCGCCGGGCTGGACGCCGCGGCGGGCGGCGACCGGCGCGCGGCCGGTGGTGCGGCCGGTGGTGCGGGTGCCGGTGCGGGTGGCGTGACGGGTACGGCCGGCCGGGCCGGGCTCGGGGCGGCGGGTCGCCCCCGGCCCGGGAGGTCGTAGGCGTACGTCCGGGTGCGGATCAGGCCGCCGGGCAGGCGCTCGCGGCGGCGCTCCAGGAAGCCCGCCGTCTCCAGGTCGCGGAGTGCGCGCGAGATGACGATCTCACCCTCGGTGAAGTGCGCGCGGAGCGCGGCGATGCTGACGGGGGCGCCGTCCGGCAGGGAGAGGATGTAGACCGCCACGCCGACCGTGACGGCGCTGCCGCGCCGCTGGGCGAGCACGTTGGCGATGACGGTGAAGTTGGCGGTGAGCCGGGTGCGGATGTGCAGCACGCCGGAGGTCGGCGCGCCGGAGCGGGCGCGCGACAGCGCGTTAGACTGCGGTCCAGCCATGGGGAAGCTACTACTTCCTGCTTGGTCAGGCCCTCGTTCGGGATTGCCGTCCCGGCGGGGGCCGTCTTGCTCTCCGGAGTCGTCGAGTCCGATTCCCCGGTTGTCGGGCGAACCTAACCGCCCGCATCCCGCCGTCGCAAGCAGGTCACCCGTGTGGGTGACCTGCCGGGGGAGGGGAGGGTCGGTGGTTCTTTCTTCCGGGTCCTTTTCGGGTGGGGACGAGTCGCACCGGTTCCCGGCCGGCCGGGAACCGGTGCGCGGTGCACCGGAGTTGCGCTCAGCGCTTGCCGAGCGTGAAGACCAGGATCATGAAGCCGGCCCAGACGTGGGTCGCGGCGATGTAGATCACGGCGCGGATCATCATCGCCCGGCGCCGGCTCCTCTCGTCGCTCCGGGCGTCGGTGGCGGAGCCCGTCACGGTGGCAGAGCCGGCGTCGGGCACCGTGTCGGGGACGGTGTCGGGCACGGAGTCGGTCATGCGGTCAGGGTCCTGTCCGTACGGGGGCGGGCGGTGTCCGTGCCGGTGTCCAGGCCGTCGGCGTCGGCGTCGGTACGCAGCTGGTCCAGCAGTCGGCCCTGGTCGGTGATCATGTCGGTGAGGATGCCGCGGGCGGCCCGGAGCAGTGCCGACACGTCCTGGGTGCTGAGGGCGTAGACCACCGTGTTGCCCTCGCGGGTGGCGGTGACCAGCTGGGTGCGGCGCAGGACGGCGAGCTGCTGGGAGAGGCTGGAGGCCTCGATGTCGATCTCGGCGAGGAGTTCGCGGACCGGGCGGGGGCCGTCCTGGAGGAGCTCCAGCACCCGGATCCGGGCCGGGTGGCCCAGGGTGCGGAAGAACTCCGCCTTCGCCTGGTACAGCGGGACGGGCATGGTCAGCTCTCTCCCTGTTCCTCTTCGGGGGTGTGCGGCAGGTGGATGCCGTGTCGGGAGGCGAGTCGCAGCAGCGAGGCCACCCGTCCGAGGTAGGCCTGGACGCCGTCGGCGTCCCCGGCCTCGCGGGCGGCGGCCAGCTCCTCGCGGGCGCGGGCGAGCTGCTCCCGCAGCTCCTCGTCGAACATCGCCGTCATCGCCGACCTCCACGCCGGCGGACGGGATTCGCTGCCGGTGCTCAACAGGTTCTATGAATGTGAAGAATTCTTCAAGCCCTGCTACGGGCAGCGGGGCGAACCCCGCCGCTGCTAGTTGCCGCCCTCCCCGCCCGGCGTCGACGGGCGAGGCGCCAGGGCGGTTTTCGGTCACCGGTCGGCGTGGCCCGGCCTGATCGCGGGCATGACGCAGGGGGTGGTGCAGTCGCGGGGGGAGGTGCGGCACGGGGTGCGGCGCAGGTGATCACGGGGGCGCGGGTGTTGGCAAGGGGCGCGGGAGTGGTGTGCGTGCGCTCTTGTTGTGCTAGCACTTCAGCGCTAGCTTGAAGTCATGGCCAAGAAGCAGCTGAACGTACGGGTGGACGCGACCACCGCGGAGATGGCCCGCGAGCGGGCGGAGCAGCAGGGGATCAGCATGAACCAGTACATCGAACGGCTCGTGCAACAGGACATGGGAGAGGCCGGGCGGCTCTTCGTCGACTCGGCGGCCCAGTTCATGAAGGAGTACGAGACGGCGTTCCTGGCCGAGTTCGGGGACCGCTCCCCGAACGAGCTCCAGGAGGTGCGCCGTTGAACCTGGAGATCGACCTCTCGTGGCTGCTCATGACCGCGGAGCAGTACACCCCCGGTGACCCGCAGGTCACCGACTACGGATCGCTGCTGGCCGCGGTCGCGCGGCACCAGGCCGAGATCTTCGACATCGCCGTCTACCCCGAGCCGCAGGACCGCGCCGCGGCCCTGATGCACCAGCTCATCCGGGTACCGGCCCTGGAGCGTACGAACGAGCTGTTCGCCACCGCCGCCGCCTACGCCTACCTGGTGGCCAGCGGCTGCACCGTGGCCACCACGGCCCGGGAGGTGCGCAGCCTCGCCCGGGCCATCCGGGAGGGCAAGATCGGCGTGTCGGGCGTCTCCGAACGACTGGCCGCCTGGGTCGTCGACGAGGCCGAGGGGGAGGAGGTCAGCGGCGAGGACGACGAGGACTCCGAGTGAGCGCCGGGGCCGGGCCCCGGACGCCGGGGCCGCATCCCGTCGCGCGGGATCCGGCGCCCTCCGGGCGGCCCCGGGACCGGGCCGCGGCGACCGACCGGGCCGCGCGAACCGCGGTCGGCCGGCCGTCCGGTCAGGGTGGTCGGGGCGGTCAGGGTGGTCAGGCCGGGGGCTCGGCGATCAGCGCCGTCGCCGCGTTCCGGAATCCGGCCCGGCGGTAGATCCGCGCCACGTCCTCGTCGGCCGCCGACAGGAACACCGTCCGCACGCCGTGCCCGCGGGCGTGTGCCACCAGGCTCGCCGTGACGGCCAGCCCCAGCCCGCGCCGGCGGGCCGCCGGCAGGGTCCCCACCCCGACGATCTCGCAGACCGGGCCGACCCGCTGGTACTGCCCGGCGCACAGGGCGGCGCCGTCCGCGACGGCCGCCGCGACGGCGGCCACCCCGGCCTCGATCCGGGCCACGGCCCGCGCCACCGTGCCGTCGGCCTCCACCCGGAGCACCGCCTCGGCGAGTTCGGCCGGGCCGGCCGCACCGAGTGCGGTGCCGGGCTCGGCGAAGGCCAGGTGCGGGACGGCGACGGCACTGGCCAGCGCGGGGTCGTCGACGGCCAGGATCCGGACGTCGGCGGGGTCGGACGGCTGAGCGGCCGTCACCGACCCCTCCGCGCCCTCGTTCGCCGCCGCTGCACCGTTCCGTGCCGAGGTCCCGTTCGCCGCCGCCGCGCCGTCCCGTGCCGAGGTCCCGTTCGCCGCCGCCGAGCCGTCCCGCTCCGCGGGGAGGACCAGCAGCGGGTGCTCGTGCACCGTCAGGCCGGCCTGTTCGACCGCGGCCCGCAGATCCGGGGTCCGGTCGTCCACCCACTCGAAGGCCTCCGGCAGACCAAGTTCTCGCTGCCGGGCGACGACCCGCAGGACGTCCGCCGCCGTGGCCGGGGCACCGCGCCAGCCCAGGGTGGGCCGGGCGTAGTAGGGCCAGCCCTCGCCCTCGCGGACGAACAGGGTGAGCGGGCCGAAGTCCTCCGCGCGGGCGCCGGCCCGCGGTACCGCGTCGTAGAACCGTTCCAGTTCGTCCAGCAGGGCCTGCCGGGGCTCGGGGTGGTGGTGCTGTGGGTCGTCAGGGTTCAGTGAAGTCACGTCGTGCATCCAAGCAGCGCTTGTTCTGCTCCTGCCACTGCTTTGCGGCGGAGCGGCACAAGCCGGTTCCGGCGGGGCATTTCGGGCCGACTGTTGCCGAATGCTTACAGGCCGGGCGATCTTGCGTTGACGGCGCGTGGCATCCTGGGGCGTCACCAACTCCGCCGGACCGGATCGGCGGACGTTCGGGTGGGGAAAACGGGGAACACCGATGAGACTCTGCTTCCTGGTGGAGGAGCACTACCGCCACGACGGCATGCCGCTGGACGTCGTCCGCCGGCTCACCGCCTGGGGTCATCAGGTGGATGTGCTGCGTCCCGGGAACTCCCTGCTCGCGGTCTCCGAGGCGGTCCGCGCCGGCAGCCACGACGCCTGGGTGCTCAAGACGGTTTCCGGCGGGCCCGGGCTCACCCTGCTGGAGGCGGCCGCGGCCGTCGGCCTGACCACGGTCAACGACGCCCGCTCGATCCGCGGCGTACGGGACAAGGCGCTCGCCTCGGTCATCGGACGCAACAGCGGCCTGCCCGTCCCCGTGACGTACGCGGCCGCCCGCTGGGAGCGACTGGCCGAGATCCCGGAGTCCGAGTTCCCCCTGGTGGTCAAGCCCGCCGACGGCAGTTCCGGCCGCGCCGTGCGGCTCGTACCGACCCCCGGCCACCTGGCCGAGCTCGGCGCCGAGCTGGCCGGCGAGGGACTCCTGATCGCCCAGCCGTACGTGCCGAACTCCGGCACCGACCTGAAGGTCTACTCCGTCGGCGGCGAGCTCTTCGCCACCGAACGCTCCTCGCCGCTGCACCCCGGCCGGCCGGTCCGGGAGCGCCACGTGCCGCTGAGCGCCGAGGTGGAACGGATCGTCGCCGAGGTCGGGACCGTCTTCGGCCTCGACCTGTACGGCGTCGACGTCCTGCTCGGACCGGACGGGCCGATGGTGGTCGACATCAACGACTTCCCCAGCTTCCGGCAGGTACCGGACGCGATCTCCCGGGTCGCCCGGGCCGTCCTGCAACTGGCCGGCGGAAACGGGGTCGACGTGCCGTCCAGCCTGGCCGGCAGACTCCCGGCGCAGGCCGAGCCGCAGCCGCGCCAGGAGCCCGTGGCGGCAGCCGGCGCCGGAGCACCGGCCCGTGCGGGAGCAGCGACCCAGGCCGCGGCGCCGGTCGGCGGATCATGAGGATCTGCCTGCTGACGCCGGAGCCGGGCCACCCGCTGCTGGCGGCCACCGCCGCACTGCTGACACCGCGGCACCGGGTCGAGTCGCTCGACCCGGGCACGGCGGATCCGGCCGGGCCGGAGACGGCCGATCCGGCCGACGTCTACCTGCTGAAGTCGCGGACGCCCCGCGCGCTCGCGTTCGCCCGCCGGCTGGAGGCCCGCGGCGTGCCGGTCGTCAACTCGGCCGCGGCCACCGAACTCTGCCAGGACCGCCGCAGCATGGCCGAGCTGGCGCACACCGCCGGCCTGCCCTTCGCGGCCACCCGCACCGCGGCCTCGATCGCCGAACTGACCGCCCCCGGCGTCCTCGCCGCCGCCGACTTCCCGTTGGTCGTCAAGAGCCGCCACAGCCGCCGGCACGACCTGGTCGCCAAGGCCGAGGACGCCGCCGCACTGGAGGCCCTCGGGCGGGCCTGGCCGGACGAGCCCGTCGTCGTCCAGCCGTTCACCGCGAACAGCGGCTGGGACCAGAAGCTCTGGGTGATCGCCGGGCAGGTCTTCGCCGCCCGCCGTCGCTCCGAACTGGCCGCCGCCGACCGCGGACCGGCCCTGCCGCTCGCCCCCGGCGACCTGCCGGGCGACCGGATCGACCTGGTCCGCAGGGTCGGCGAGGTCTTCGGGCTGGACGTCTACGGGGTCGACCTGCTCGACGGCGCCGGCGAGCCGCTGATCGTCGACGTCAACGCCTTCCCCGGCATCCGCGGCCAGGCGGGAGCCCCCGAGGCGCTGGCCGCCCTCGCCCTGCGGGCCGCCGCCGGCACCACCGCCCCGCGCACCCCGGCCGCCGGCCCGCCGGCGCAGACGCGGGGGCGGACGACGGCCCCGGCCCCGTCACCGCGGTAGTCCGGCGACGGCCCCGGCACGGTCACGGGCGCGCACCCGCGGGGGCGCGGCGGCGACCGGGGCGGTGGGCCGGAGCGGCCTCCGGCAGTCGTTAGGCTGGAGGCCTCGGCCGGCCGGAACCCTCGGCCGACGGTCGACGGGCGAGAGAAGACGGACCGTGCTGCAGGACATCGAGAGCTACCTGGCCTGTCCGCACTGCGGACAGGGGCTCGCCCTCGGCGGGCGTGCGCTGAGCTGCCCGGCCGGGCACAGCTTCGACCTCGCCAAACAGGGCTACGTCAGCCTGCTCGCCGGCGACGCCCACACCGGCACCGGTGACACCGCCGACATGGTCTCCGCCCGCACCGACTTCCTCGCCGCCGGCCACTACCGGCCGATCGCGGACGCGCTCGCCGAGGCCGCCGCGGCGGCCGACCCCGAGGGGCTGGTCGCCGACCTCGGCGCGGGCACCGGCCACTACCTCGCCCACGTCCTGGACGCACTGCCCCGCAGCCCCGGCGCCGCCCTCGACATCTCCAAGTTCGCGCTGCGCCGCGCCGCTCGGGCGCACCCCAGGATCGGCGCCGTGGTCTGCGACGCCTGGCGCCCGCTGCCCCTGCGCGACGCCGCCGCCGGGCTGGTGCTGAACGTCTTCGCCCCGCGCAACGGCCCCGAGATCCGGCGCGTGCTGCGCCCCGGCGGCACCCTGCTGCTGGTCTCGCCGACCTCCCGCCACCTGCGCGAACTCGTCGGCACCCTCGGCCTGCTCTCGGTGGACGAGGACAAGCAGCGCCGGATCGAGGAGAAGCTCGGCCCCCACCTGACGCCCGGTGAGCGCCGGGAGGTGGAGTTCCCGATGCGGCTCACCGCCGCCGACGTCCGGACGGTCGTGGCGATGGGACCGTCCGCCTGGCACACCGATCCGGCGGAGCTCGCGGCCCGGCTCGCCGCCCTGCCCGACCCGGTCGACGTGACGGCCTCGGTGACGGTGGCCGCCTACCACTGAGCCGTCGCGCGGCGCCCACCCCGTTGGGATGAATCTGCCGAGCAGGCACGTTTCTGCCGCGAGGCCCGAGGCTAGGGTCCCCGGGTGAACCGCGAAGCAGTCCAGCCCGCTCCTTCCCTTTCCTCCCTCGCGCTCCCCGACCCCACGGTCTCCCGGCCCTGGGCCGGGCCGCCCCGTGCCGGTGCACCCGCCGCCGCGACACCCGCCACCGCGGGGTCGACCCGCCCGGCGGCGGCCGGCGGCGACGGCTACGCGGAGCGCCCCACCGTCGAGGAACTGCGGCTGACCTCCTTCAAGTCGTACCGGCGCGCCACCCTGCGGCTCTCCCCGCTGACCGTGCTGTACGGGCCGTCGGGCGTCGGCAAGTCCAACGCCCTGGACGCCCTCACCGTGCTCTCCCGGCTGGCACTCGGCGAGGAGATCACGGACTCGCTGGACGGCATGCCGGGCGTGGCCGGCCCGCTGGCGGCGCCCGTGCGCGGCGGGCTGCTCGGCTGCGTGCCGCACGGCCGCGACGCCGTCATCCTGGGCTGCACCGTCCGGGCCGCGGCCGGCCAGGTCCGGCTGGAGGTCGTGGTCCGCACCGACGGCACGGTCCGGATCGCCCGGGAGCGCCTCACCCTGGACGGGCGCACCCTGATCGAGACCGGCGAGCAGGACGTCCGGAACCGCAGGATCAACGTGACCTGGCACAACGACACCCGGCAGGGCGACATCCGGGCGCCCTTCCCCAGCGGCAGCCTGATCACCACCCAGATCCCGCTCCGGGTGGCCGGCTCCTCCGAGGGCGAGCGCAAGGTCCTGGCCGCGAGCGAGCAACTGCTCACGGCCCTGCGCGAGGTGTTCCCGCTGCACCCGGTGCCGGCCCTGATGCGCGACTGGACCGCGGCCGACCCGCAGGCCCGGCTGCTCGGCACCGCGGCCAACATCTCCGCCCTGCTCGCCCGGCTCCAGAACGAGTGCAGCCGCCGGTACGTGAACCTGCTGAAGGCCGTCCAGTCGGCCGCCCCGCACCCGCTGCTGGGCCTGGACGTCGCCCGGCGCGGCGCCGGGGCCGAGGAGCGCGTGCTCGCGGTCTTCGACGAGGGAGTGCTCGGTCGGACCGGCGCCGACCAGGCCTCGGACGGCATGCTGCGCCATCTCGCCTTCGCCGCCGTCCTGCTCACCGGCGCCGGTGTGCTCGACGTGGACGCCGCCGCCGAGGTGCCCTGGGCGCACCGGCAGCTGACCGTGCTCGCGGAGGACCTCGGCGCCGGGCTCGGCGGCGAGCAGACCGCCTCGCTGCTGCGGCTGGCCCGGGAGATGTGCGAACGCCGCGACGTCCGGCTGCTGGCCGCGCTCCAGGAGCCGGCGCCGGCCCGGGAGGCGCTGGGGGAGCCGGGCGAGTCGCCCGGCGTCGAGTTGGTCGAGTGCCGCCGTGACCCGGCCTCCGGCCACAGTGTGCTGCGGCCGCAGTCGGCCCGGGTGCCGGCCCAGTTCACACGGGCGGCGGGGGAGGGGGCGGCGGGGGAGGGGGCGGCGCCCGAACCGGGTGCGGCCCGCGTGGACGCCCCGCGTGCGGTAGACCTTGGCGGGTGACCGATCCGATGGCAGCACCCGACGACCACTCCCTGGAGGGCCTGCAGCGGCGCCTGGCGCAGTTCGCGGCCGCGCGTGACTGGCAGCCCTTCCACACCCCGAAGAACCTGGCGGCCGCGCTGAGCGTGGAGGCCGGGGAGCTGCTGGAGATCTTCCAGTGGCTGACACCGGACCAGGCCGCGGCGATCATGTCCGTCCCGGACGCCGCGCACCGGGTCCGGGACGAGGTCGCCGACGTCCTCGCCTATCTGCTCCAGTTCTGCGCGGTGACCGGGGTCGATCCGCTGGCGGCGCTCGCCGCCAAGATCGAGCGCAACGAGCTGCGGTTCCCCGTGCCCGGCGGTCCCGGCGGTCCTGGCGGCGTTGACCAGGGCGGGAAGCGAAAGTCTGACTGACCGACGAGCTGACTGGTGGGCGGCGGGTTATCCACAACCGCGGGTTGTCCACAGCTTTCGAGGGGGTGGCTGCGCGCGGCCGGCCCCCGGCGCAGGCTTCTGCCGTGACCCGCCGTCCGGGGAGATCCGGACGGCACGACGCGAGCGAGGGGAGCGGCCACTCATGGACGCGCTGCGACTGATCAAGACGACCCGGCATGCCATGGCCGAGGCCAGGAACGCGCCGGACGCCCTGCTGGAGGCCTGGCAGGCGGGCCTGCTCACCGAGGCGGTCGCCAGCCGGATCGCGGAGCGCGGAGGCGGTGAGCTGGCCGCCCTCGGTCAGCTGCTCGCCGAGGCGGGCGCCCAGGTGGCGAGCTGTCTGGAGCCCTCCTCGGAGAGCGCCGCGGCGCTGGACTGGGGCGGCAGCGGCAGCGGCCGCGCCTCGCGGCTCACCGACCTCGGTGAACTCGACCCCCTGCTGGAGGAGCTGGGCAGGTTGCTGCACGACGCGACCGAGACGCTGGTGGTCCTCGCCTGCGGCGCGGACGCGGAGAGCCTCTACTGGACGTGCATCGACGGCGTCGACGCGGGATCCGAGTGCAAGGACCTGATCGTCGAACTCCACCGGGCCGTGCGTGCGGCCGAGCAGGCCGCCCACGAGCCGCAGGCTGCCCACGCGCCGCACGCCGGGCCGGACGGGCACGAGCCGCAGGCCGGACCGCCCGAGCCGGCGTCGGCCGGACCGCCGTTCGGGGCGCCGTTCGGGGCGTCGTTCGAGCAGGGCCCGGCCGATCGACGGACGGGGGTCTGCCGACCGGGGTCCAGGAGTGCCACGGCGCCCCGGCCGTGCGGCGGCGCGCCCGGTGGGGCCGGGCCCGACTGCGTCGGCAGCGCCCCGCCCGCCTGCCGCGAGGGGCGGGCCGGCGGCGCGGTGGCCGGCGGGAGCGGGCGCTGCGCGGTGGTGCCGGCACTCCTGCCCGAGCCCCGGCTCACGTCCGCGTCCACACCCGCTTCCACACCCGCTTCCGCTTCCACTTCCGCTCCCGGCTCCACGGCGAAGGCCGTGCCGTCCGGCGCCGCCGAGGAGCACCTCCCCGGGCGCGGCACGCCCGTGCTCGTCATCCCGCTGGCGGCGCCGTCCGCGGCGCGGAGCTAGCGTCCCGGCGCCGCGTCGGACCGGCCGGCCGGGTCGGCGGAGCCGGTGGGTCCGGCGGTCCGGGCGCCGGCGGACTGCAGGGCGGCGCCCATGCCGGCCAGGTCGGCGTTGACGGACGCGAGCAGCTCCTGCATCTGCTCCAGCAGGCTCGTCGGCGTGCTGGGCGCGGCCGTGGACGGCAGGCCCGCGGCGCTCGGATCGGGCGCTGCGGCGGGTGCCTCGGACCACTGCTCGGACATGGGGGACCTCTTCGGCTCGGTGGCGTGCTGTGCTGCGCCGGACGTCGGTGCTGCCCGTCGTGCGGCGCGCAGCATGGGCAGCGCCGGCCGGCGCCACCGGGGCGGGAGCCCCGCCGTTCCCAACGACCACCGTCGGCGGGCGGTCACCTCGGACCACCCGATGCGGTCCAACACCTCGTCCGGGTACGTCCCAGGGGTGAGCCGGGCTTGCGGTCCGTCGCCCCGCTCGGCTAGGGCCACGCCCGTGGCCCGGCCGTGGCCCCGCCGGCGGGCGACCGGCCACCGTGACGAACGACGGGCCCCCGGCACCGTCCGCGCGGACGGTGCCGGGAGCCCGGAGCGCCGGCACCCGCCGGCGAGAGCGACCTGGAAGGAGGTCAGTTGTGAGCGTGCAGCTCCGCGTTCAGCCCGCCCCACGAGCCGGAACGGGCGATCACCTCGACCGCGCCGGTCTGCGAGTTGCGGCGGAACAGCAGGTTGTCCTGGCCGAACAGCTCCACCGCCTTGGCCACCTTGCCGTCCGGCAGGGACACCCGGGTGCCGGCCGTGACGTACAGACCGGCCTCCACCACGCAGTCGCTGCCGAGCGAGATGCCGATGCCCGCGTTGGCGCCCAGCAGGCAGCGCTCGCCGACCGAGACGGTCTGCTTGCCGCCGCCCGACAGCGTCCCCATGATCGAGGCGCCGCCGCCGATGTCGCTGTGGTCGCCCACCACGACGCCCGCGCTGATCCGGCCCTCGACCATCGAGGTGCCCAGCGTGCCGGCGTTGAAGTTGACGAAGCCCTCGTGCATCACCGTCGTGCCGACGGCCAGGTGGGCGCCGAGCCGGACCCGGTCGGCGTGCGCGATGCGGACGCCCGACGGCGCGACGTAGTCGGTCATGCGGGGGAACTTGTCGATCCCGTAGACGGCCAGCTGGCCGCCCTGGGCACGGACGGCCAGGCGGGCCTGCTCGACGTTGTCCACCGGCACCGGGCCGATGCTGGTCCACGCCACGTTGGCGAGCAGCCCGAAGACGCCCTCCAGGTTCTGGCCGTGCGGCTTGACCAGGCGGTGGCTCAGCAGGTGCAGTCGCAGGTAGGCGTCGTGCGCGTCGGCCGGCTTCTCGTCCAGCGAGGCGATCGTGGTGCGTACGGCGATCACCTCGACGCCACGGCGCGCGTCGCTGCGCAGCGCGTCGACGGCGCCCGGGCCGAGTTCGGCCTCGGCCTGCTCGGCGGTCAGTCGGACGGTGCCGGCCGGGCCGGGCTCGGCGGTGAGCTCCGGGGCGGGGAACCAGGTGTCGAGGACGGTGCCGTCAGCGGCGATGGTCGCCAGACCGGCGGCGACGGCACCGCTTGCGAGGGAGGTGGATTCAGCAGTCACACGGTGCACGTTAGCCAATTCCGGCGCCGGGCGCCGAACGCGCTCACCGGACGGACACCCCGCAAAACCCGGTGCCCGCGCCACCCCGCCTGGGCGATACTCGGCCGGGTGTTCATCTCGATCTCCACCATCGGCACGGCCGAGCACCCCGCCACCGACCTGGGCTTTCTGCTGCACAAGCACCCCGGCAAGGTGCAGTGCTTCGCGACCTCGCACGGCGAGGCCCACGTCTTCTACCCGGAGGCGACCGACGAGGTCTGCACGGCGGCTCTGCTGCTGGACATCGACCCCGTGGCGCTGGTCCGGCGCGGCCGGGGCAAGGGCCGGGGCGGCTCGCCCGACTTCGCGCTCGCCCAGTACGTCAACGACCGCCCCTACGCCGCGTCCTCGCTGCTCGCGGTGGCCCTGCGCACGGTGTTCCGGACGGCCATGAAGGGCGTCTGCGAGCTCCGGCCCGGGCTGGCCGAGCAGGCCCGGCCGCTGCGGATCTCGCTGCCCGCGGTGCCCGCGAACGGCCCCGGCCACGGTGGTGGCACGGCCATGGTCGCGCGGCTCTTCGAGCCGCTCGGCTGGCAGGTGGAGGCCGCGGCGATCCCGCTCGACGAGGCCTTCCCCGAATGGGGCGAGTCACGCTACGTCCGGGTGGAGCTGACGGGCACCCTGCGCCTCGCCGACGCGCTCCAGCAGCTCTACGTCCTGCTGCCGGTACTCGACGGCGCCAAGCACTACTGGGTGGCGCCGGACGAGGTCGACAAGCTGCTCGCCGCCGGCGAGGGCTGGCTCGCGGAGCACCCCGAACAGGTCCTGATCGCCCGCCGCTACCTGGCCCGCCGCTGGGCACTGACCCGGACGGCCATCCAGCGGCTGGAGCTCGCCCGGCTGGCGGAGGCCGACGACCGCGAGGCCGAGGAGATCGACAACGCCGTCGACGACGCGGAGGAGACCGAGCACGTCCGTACCGCCGCGGCGCCGACCGAGCCCACCGACCCGGCCGACCCGACCGACGCGGCGGCGCCGTCACGCCCACTGGCCGAACAGCGCCGGGAGGCGATCCTCGACGCCCTGCGCGAGGTCGGCGCGGCCCGGGTGGCCGATCTCGGCTGCGGGCAGGGCGAGCTGATCGACGCACTGCTCAAGGACGCCCGGATCACCGAGGTGCTCGGTGTGGACGTCTCCTCCCGGGCGCTGTCCGTCGCCGCCCGCAAGCTGCGCCTGGATCGGATGTCGGAGCGTCAGGCCGCCCGGGTCAGCCTCGTCCAGGGCGCGCTCACGTACACCGACGCCCGGCTCAAGGGCTTCGACGCGGCCGTGCTCTCCGAGGTCATCGAGCACCTGGACCTGCCCCGGCTGCCGGCACTCGAACACGCCGTCCTCGGGGCCGCCCGCCCCTCGGCCGTCGTCGTCACCACCCCCAACGTCGAGTACAACGTGCACTGGGAGAGCCTCCCGGCCGGTCACGTCCGGCATGCCGACCACCGCTTCGAGTGGGACCGCGCGCAGTTCCGGGCCTGGGCCGAGCGGGCCGCCGCGACGTACGGGTACACCGTCGAGTTCCGGCCCGTCGGCCCGCAGGACCCGGAGGTCGGCCCGCCGACCCAGCTGGCCCTGTTCCGCCTCGCCACCACGTCCGGTACGGCCACCGCGGCCACGCCGGCCAGCACCTCAAGCACCATGTCCGCCACCAAGCCCGTCACCAAGCCCGCCACCACGCCCGAAGGGGGCGACACCCGATGACCGAAGACACCCGCCCCACCGGGCCCGCCGACGCCGCCGAGCCGCTGCCGGCCGCCGTGCCGCTGCCCGCCGCCGAGCCGCGCCGGCTCCCCGTCACCGACCTCTCCCTGGTCGTCCTCGTCGGCACCAGCGGAGCCGGCAAGTCGAGCTTCGCCCGCAAGCACTTCCTGCCCACCCAGGTGGTCTCCTCGGACTTCTGCCGGGGCCTGGTCGCCGACGACGAGAACGACCAGTCGGCCTCCGCCGAGGCCTTCGACCTGCTCCACTACATCGTCGGCAAGCGGCTCGCCGCCGGCCGGCTGACCGTCGTGGACGCCACCAACGTCCAGCCCGAGGCCCGCAAGCAGCTGATCAAGCTGGCGCGGGACCACGACGTGCTGCCGATCGCCATCGTCCTGGACGTCCCGCCGGGCGTCTGCGCCGAACGCAACCGGACCCGCCCCGACCGGCAGCTGCCCGCGCACGTCATCCCGCGCCAGAACCGCGAGCTGCGTCGCTCGCTGCGCGGTCTGGAGCGCGAGGGCTTCCGCAAGGTGCACGTGCTGCGCGGCGAGTCCGAGGTCGAGGCCGCCGAGATCGTCACCGAGAAGCGGTACAACGACCTGCGCCACCTCACCGGCCCGTTCGACATCGTCGGCGACATCCACGGCTGCCGCTCCGAGCTGGAGACCCTGCTCGCCAGGCTCGGCTACACCCTCGTCCGCGATCCCGAGGGCCGCCCGGTCGACGCCGAGCACCCCGAGGGCCGCACCGCCGTCTTCGTCGGCGACCTGGTCGACCGCGGCCCGGACACGCCCGGCGTGCTGCGCCTGGTGATGGGCATGGTCGGCGCCGGTCACGCGATCTGCGTGCCCGGCAACCACGAGAACAAGCTCGGCCGGGCCATGGACGGCAGGAAGGTCACGGTCTCGCACGGCCTGCAGGAGTCGCTCGACCAGCTGGCGGCCGAGCCGGAGGAGTTCCGCGACGAGGTCCGCGCGTTCATGCGCGACCTGGTCAGCCACTACCTGCTGGACGGCGGACGTCTGGTGGTCTGCCACGCCGGACTGCCGGAGCGGTACCACGGCCGTACCTCCGGCCGGGTCCGCTCGCACGCCCTGTACGGCGACACCACCGGTGAGACCGACGAGTACGGCCTGCCGGTCCGCTACCCGTGGGCCGAGGAGTACCGGGGCCGGGCGCTGGTGGTCTACGGCCACACGCCCGTGCCGGTGGCGAGCTTCCTCAACAACACCATCTGCCTGGACACCGGCTGCGTCTTCGGCGGCAGCCTCACCGCGCTGCGCTACCCCGAGCGTGAGCTGGTCGGCGTCGCGGCCGAGCGGGAGTGGTACGCCCCCGTCCGTCCGGCGGTCACGGACGCACCGGGGGCCCGAGAGGGCCGGCCGCTGGACCTCGCCGACGTGGCCGGCCGCCGCGTGGTGGAGACGGGCCTGCACGGCCGGATCACCGTTCGGGAGGAGAACGCCGCGGCGGCACTGGAGGTGATGAGCCGCTTCGCCCTCGACCCGCGGCTGCTCAGCTACCTGCCGCCGACCATGGCACCGAGCGCCACCTCGCGTCGCCCGGGCTACCTGGAGCACCCCGAGGAGGCGTTCCACTCCTACCGCGACGACGGGGTCCAGTACGTCATCTGCGAGGAGAAGCACATGGGCTCCCGTGCGGTGGTCCTGCTGGCCAGGGACGAGGCCGCGCTGGAGAAGCGGTTCGGCATCGCCGGCCCGGGCGCGATCTGGACGCGCACCGGCAGGGCCTTCCTCAGCGACGACGGGCTCACCGGCGCCGTGCTCAAGCGGGTCCGCGCCGCAGCCGAGAGCGCGGGACTCTTCGAGGAGTTGGAGACCGGCTGGCTGCTGCTCGACGCCGAGTTGATGCCGTGGTCGCTGAAGGCGGTGGAGCTGCTGCGCCGGCAGTACGCGGCCGTCGGCGCGGCGGCCGGAGCGGCGCTGCCCGCGGTGCTGGCGGCGCTGGACCGGGCGGCCGGCCGCGGGCTCGACCTCCGTGAGCTGACGGCGCGCCAGCGCCGGCGCGCCGCCGACGCCGAGGCGTTCGTCACCGCCTACCGCCGCTACTGCTGGCCGACCGAGGGCCTCGCGGGCATCCGGCTGGCGCCGTTCCAGGTACTGGCCGCGGAGGGCGTCAACCTCGCCGTGCGCCCGCACGACGAGCACCTCGGCTGGATCGACCGGCTGGTCGCGGCGGACGATCGCGACGCCCCGCTGCTGCGCGGCACCGGCCGGCTGCTGGTCGACACCTCGGACGAGGAGTCGATCGCGGGGGGCATCGCCTGGTGGGAGGAGCTCACCGAGGCGGGAGGCGAGGGCATGGTCGTCAAACCGCTCGCCGCACTGGCCCGTGGCAGGGCGGGGGAGGGCCGCCCGGGCGGGTTGATCCAGCCCGGGGTGAAGGTCCGCGGTCGGGAGTACCTGCGGATCATCTACGGCCCCGACTACACCGAGTACCTGGACCAGCTGCGCCAGCGGTTCCTGGGCCACAAGCGCTCGCTCGCCCTGCGCGAGTACGCGCTCGGCCTGGAGGCGCTGGACCGTCTGGCGGCGGGCGAGCCGCTCTGGCGGGTGCACGAGCCGGTGTTCGCGGTGCTTGCCCTGGAGTCGGAACCGGTCGACCCCAGGCTCTGACGGGAGCCGGGCCCGCCGAGGGCCCGGCCGCCCGGTCCCGTCGGTCCACCCCGGTCCCGTCGGTCCACCCCGGTCCCGTCGGTCCACCCCGGTCCCGTCGGTCCACCCCGGCCGACGCGACCGGCCCGGGCCGGTGGCTTCAGGGGGCGCCGGCGGTCGGGCGGGCGGCTCTCGGGAGGCCACCTTTCCCCTTCCTGCATATAAATTCCAAGGATCGTATATAATTGCCGCTTACTTCACGGTCCGCGTCACCCATTCAGGAGCCCGGCATGGCGTTCAACCTCCGGAACAGGCACTTCCTCAAGGAGCTCGACCTCACTCCCCAGGAGTTCCGCTTCCTGGTGGACCTCGCCGCCCAGCTCAAGGCGGCGAAGTACGCGGGCACCGAGCAGCAGCGGCTCCGCGGCAAGAACATCGCGCTGATCTTCGAGAAGACGTCCACCCGTACCCGCTGCGCCTTCGAGGTCGCCGCCCACGACCAGGGCGCGAGCACCACCTACCTCGACCCGGCCGGGTCGCAGATCGGCCACAAGGAGTCGATCAAGGACACCGCGCGGGTGCTCGGCCGGATGTTCGACGGCATCGAGTACCGGGGTCACGGTCAGGAGATCGTCGAGGAGCTGGCCGCCCACGCGGGCGTACCCGTCTGGAACGGTCTCACCGACGAGTGGCACCCGACCCAGATGCTGGCCGACATCCTGACCGTGCAGGAGCACTCCTCTAAGCCGCTGACCGACGTGGCCCTCGCCTACCTCGGCGACGCGCGCTCCAACATGGGCAACTCGCTGCTGGTCACCGGTGCGCTGCTCGGCATGGACATCCGGATCGTCGCACCCAGACAGCTCTGGCCCGCCGAGGACGTGCAGAAGGCCGCGCACGCGCTCGCCGAGCGGACCGGCGCACGGATCACCCTGACCGAGGACGTCCCCGAGGGCGTGGCCGGCGCCGACTTCCTCTACACCGACGTCTGGGTCTCGATGGGCGAGCCCAAGGAGGTCTGGGCCGAGCGGATCGAGCTGCTCAAGCCGTACCAGGTCTCGATGGACACCGTTCGCGCCACCGGGAACCGGGCCGTGAAGTTCCTGCACTGCCTGCCGGCCTTCCACGACCTGGGGACGGTCCTCGGCCGCCAGATGTTCGAGGCCACCGGCATGTCCGAGCTCGAGTGCACGGACGAGCTCTTCGAGTCGGCGCACTCGGTCGTCTTCGACCAGGCGGAGAACCGGCTCCACACCATCAAGGCGGTCCTGGTCGCGACGCTCGGCGCCTGACCCAGCCGCTGACCGGATCGGGGCGGGCCCGCCCGCGGTCACCCGCCCCGCGCGTACGGCGGACCGGGTGCGGCCTGCCGCGTCCGGCGGACCGGGCCGCGCGGGCCGTAACCGGCAGTGGGCAACCGGCAGTGGGCGGCGCCCGCCGCCGTCAGTCCCGGCCGCGCGCGATGCCCCGGATCTCGCAGCGGGGCCCGCTGGCGCGCATCAGCCGCAGGTCCGCCGTCACCAGCGGCACGCCGTACTCCTCGGCGACGGCCACGTACGCGGCGTCGTCCGGCGTCAGGTTGTCCTTCAGCTCCCAGATCCGCCCCAGCAGGGGTGCGATCTCGACCTTGCGGACCACGAGTCCGGGCAGCTCCGCGGCCAGTTCGGCGACCCGCTCGGCGGTCAGCTCCCGGGCCAGGTAGAGCCCGCGCAGGGACTGCATCACCTCGATCAGCAGGTGCTCCGGGGCCACCCACTCGCCGCCGGTCGCGAGCAGCGCCCGTGCGCGCTCGCCGCGCTCGCCCTCGTCCGCCAACGCCAGCACCAGCGCGGAAGCGTCCACCACGATCATTCACGGCCTCCGGGCCTGTCGGTCGCCGACCGGGTCGGCTCCGACCCGGTCCGTTCCGGACACGCTAGCCGCCCCCGCCCTCAGCCGGTCGCCAGCGTCCGGGCCACCAGCAGCCCGACCAGCACCGAGGCCGCGTTGGCGGTGAACGAGGCCGCCCAGGGCAGCGGCCCGCGACGGCCGGTGAGCAGCCCCAGCAGGGCCGCCTCCACCGCGAAGGCGGCCAGCTCCGCGAGGACGAGGGCGGTCCAGTAGGCTGCGGCGGTCGCGCCGGTGAAGCGGCTGAGGAACCACCAGAGCGGCGGGTGCGTCGCACAGTTCACCGCGACGGCCGCCGCCGCGGCCCGTGCCGGGCGGACCCGGTCGAGGGTGAGCGGCGCGACGTACAGCGGCACCTCGACGAGCAGGGTGAGCGCGAACGCGAGGGGATACGGCACGGGCGCGATCGTGCCAGGTGCGGTCGGTCGAGGAACGCGAGGGGGCAGGGTGGCGACGGTGGTACTCCCCGCCGCCGCGCGCGGCATCGGCGCCGCGCCGCTGGCGGGCTTCGGCGCGGCCGCGGCCCTCGCGCTGGTCGGCGCGCTCCGGGCACCGGCCGGTACGGCCGTCCTGGGTCTGGCGCTCTTCGGGATCCTGCACAACGTCCTGGAGCTGCGCTACGTCACCGGCCGTTTCGAGGCGGTGCTGGCCGGTCCGTTCCTGAAACTGCTGGTGGCGCTGATCACCGGCATCGTGGTGTGCCGGCTGCTGCCGGTCTCCGGTGCCACCCGCGCGGCCGAGATCCTCCTCGTCTACGGGTTGCTCGCGGCGGCCTGCCTGCACTCCCTGCGCCGGCGCCCGGTGCTGCTCGCCGCCGCGGCGGCCCTGCTGCTGCCGGCCGCGGCAGCCTCGCTGAGCTTCCCCGGCTACCACTTCGTGGTGCTCACCCACCTGCACAACCTGGTGCCGCTGCTGTTCCTGCTGGAGTGGTCGCGCGGTCTGCCGCGCGGCCGGGCCGGGTTCGTGGCGGTCCAGTGCGGCTGGGTGCTGGTGATCCCGGCCCTGCTGCTCGGCGGCGTGCTGGACCCGTGGTTCGCGCCGGCCACCGCCACGGCCGGGCGGCTGGCCGCCTCGTACACTCCGCCCGCCTGGCTGGACACCTCGGCCGGGCTGCGCTTCGTGGCGGTGTTCGCCTTCCTGCAGACCATGCACTACGTGGTCTGGGTCTGGTTCCTGCCGCGCCACGCCCCCGAGGCGAGCGCCGCCTTCGCCCGCCGGGCCCCGGCTCTGCGGGGCGGGCGCGCCTGGCTCCTGGGCCTCGCCGCGGCCGCCGCGCTGGCGGTCCTGTTCGCCACCGACTACGCGCAGGGCAAGGCGCTCTACGCGGCGCTGGCGAGCTACCACGCCTATCTCGAATTCCCCGTCCTGCTGGTGCTCGTCCTGGGCATCGACCCCATTCGGAGGAGCCCCCGTGCGTCTCGCTGACATCGCCCCCGATCCTGCCGAGTCGGTCGGCCCCGTGGTGGCCGTGGTCGTGGCGGCCGTCGCCCTCGTCATCGGTGTCGTCCTGCTGGTCCGTGCGATCCGCTCCCGCCGCAAGGGCTGACGCGGGCGGTTCGCTCCCGGGGCCGACCGGTGCCGCTCGGGACGCGGGGGAGTGCGCCGTGCCGGCCGCGTCCCCGGGCGTGCCGCGGCGCGGCCGGAGGCCCGTGTGCGGCGCCCGTCGGGCTGCCGGCCACCTGGCGCCCGTTCGCCGTTCGCGTTGCGGGGAGAGCCTGGACGGGCGAGCGGTCGGGCCCGCGTGACGGCCCCCTCCACGGGTGGCCCCACGACCCGCCTCACGGGCCGCGCCAAGGCCTGCGGGGTGGGATCGTGCGATGGCGGCACACGGGCATGCCGGGCGCGTGCTTGCGACGGACATGCACTATGGTTTATCTCGACATCGAGATAACTGCCCACTACTATTTATCTCGACATCAAGATACTTGCCGAGAGGCGCCCGACGGCGATCCAGGTTAGGTAGACCTAAGTTAGGCAGACCTTAGCACTGAGACGGCCGGGGCATCGCACGAAGCACCTAGAAGGAGTCAGTCGTGTCCGCGAACAGCTTCGACGCCCGCAGCTCGCTGCAGGTGGGCGACGAGTCGTACGAGATCTTCAAGCTCTCCGCCGTCGAGGGCTCCGAGCGGCTGCCCTACAGCCTCAAGGTGCTGCTGGAGAACCTGCTCCGCACCGAGGACGGCGCGAACATCACCGCCGACCACATCCGCGCCCTGGGCAACTGGGACGCCGCGGCCGAGCCGAGCGAGGAGATCCAGTTCACGCCCGCCCGCGTGATCATGCAGGACTTCACCGGCGTGCCCTGCGTCGTCGACCTGGCCACCATGCGTGAGGCCGTCAAGGAGCTCGGCGGCGACCCGGCGAAGATCAACCCGCTGGCCCCGGCCGAGCTGGTCATCGACCACTCCGTCATCGCCGACAAGTTCGGCACCAAGGACGCGTTCACCCAGAACGTCGAGATCGAGTACGGCCGCAACAAGGAGCGCTACCAGTTCCTGCGCTGGGGCCAGACCGCGTTCGACGAGTTCAAGGTCGTCCCGCCGGGCACCGGCATCGTCCACCAGGTGAACATCGAGCACCTGGCCCGTACCGTCATGGTCCGTAACGGCCAGGCGTACCCCGACACCTGCGTCGGCACCGACTCGCACACCACCATGGTCAACGGCCTGGGCGTGCTGGGCTGGGGCGTCGGCGGCATCGAGGCCGAGGCCGCGATGCTCGGCCAGCCGGTCTCCATGCTGATCCCGCGCGTGGTCGGCTTCAAGCTGAACGGCCAGCTCCCGGCCGGCACGACCGCCACCGACCTGGTGCTCACCATCACCGAGATGCTGCGCAAGCACGGTGTGGTCGGCAAGTTCGTCGAGTTCTACGGCGAGGGCGTCACCGCGATCCCGCTGGCGAACCGCGCCACCATCGGCAACATGTCGCCGGAGTTCGGCTCGACCTGTGCGATCTTCCCGATCGACGCCGAGACCATCAGCTACCTCAAGCTCACCGGCCGCGACGCGCAGCAGCTCGCGCTGGTCGAGGCGTACGCCAAGGAGCAGGGCCTCTGGCACGACCCGTCGGTCGAGCCGGTCTACTCCGAGTACCTGGAGCTGGACGTCTCCACCGTCGTCCCGTCGATCTCCGGCCCGAAGCGCCCGCAGGACCGCGTGATCCTGGCCGAGGCCGCCGAGCGCTTCGCCGAGGCGCTGCCGACGTACTCCGCCGAGGCCTCGAAGCCGACCGCCGTCACCTCCCCCGACGGCACGTCGTACGAGATCGACAACGGCGCGGTCGTGATCGCCTCGATCACCTCCTGCACCAACACCTCCAACCCCTCCGTCATGCTGGGCGCGGCCCTGCTGGCGAAGAAGGCCGTGGAGAAGGGCCTGCACGTCAAGCCGTGGGTCAAGACCACCCTGGCCCCCGGGTCCAAGGTCGTCATGGACTACTACGAGAAGGCCGGCCTGCTCCCGTACATGGAGAAGCTGGGCTTCAACCTGGTCGGCTACGGCTGCGTCACCTGCATCGGAAACTCGGGCCCGCTGCCCGAGGAGGTCTCGGCCGCCGTCAACGAGTCGGACCTCGCGGTCGTCTCGGTGCTCTCCGGCAACCGCAACTTCGAGGGCCGGATCAACCCGGACGTCAAGATGAACTACCTGGCCTCCCCGCCGCTGGTGGTCGCCTACGCCCTGGCCGGCAACATGAACGTCGACATCACCCGCGACGCCCTGGGCCAGGACGCCGACGGCAACGACGTCTTCCTCGCGGACATCTGGCCGACCGAGAAGGAGGTCGCCGACACGGTGGCCGGCTCGATCGACGAGGCCATGTTCGACAAGGGCTACCAGGACGTCTTCGCCGGTGACCACCGCTGGCAGTCGCTCCCCGTCCCGACCGGCAACACCTTCGAGTGGGACGCCGAGTCGACCTACGTCCGCAAGCCCCCCTACTTCGAGGGCATGGCCAAGACCCCGAGCCCGGTGAACGACATCGCCGGCGCCCGCGTGCTGGCCAAGCTGGGCGACTCGGTCACCACCGACCACATCTCCCCGGCCGGCAACATCAAGCCGGGCACCCCGGCCGCGCAGTACCTCACCGAGAACGGCGTGGAGAAGCGCGACTTCAACTCGTACGGCTCGCGTCGTGGCAACCACGAGGTGATGATCCGCGGTACCTTCGCGAACATCCGCCTGCGCAACCAGATCGCCGAGGGCACCGAGGGCGGCTACACCCGCGACTTCACCCAGGTGGACGCGCCGGTGTCGTTCATCTACGACGCCTCGCAGAACTACCAGGCCGCCGGCATCCCGCTGGTCGTCCTGGCGGGCAAGGAGTACGGCTCGGGCTCGTCCCGCGACTGGGCGGCCAAGGGCACCGCGCTGCTCGGCGTCAAGGCCGTCATCGCCGAGTCGTACGAGCGCATCCACCGCTCGAACCTGATCGGCATGGGCGTCCTGCCGCTGCAGTACCCGGCCGGCCAGACCGCCGAGTCGCTGGGTCTGACCGGCGAGGAGACCTTCTCCTTCACCGGTGTGACCGAGCTCAACGAGGGACGCACCCCGAAGACCGTCAAGGTCACCGCGGGTGACGTCAGCTTCGACGCGGTCGTGCGCATCGACACCCCCGGCGAGGCGGACTACTACCGCAACGGCGGCATCCTGCAGTACGTGCTGCGCAGCCTGATCGGCTGACCGACGCCGTAGGCACCGGGCCGGGCCGCATCCCCACGGGGGTGCGGCCCGGCCTTCGTCGTGCCGGGAATCGCGCCGAAAGTGCGCCGGACTCGCGCCGGACTCGCGCCGGGAATCGTGTCAGGAACCGCGTCCGGGAAGGGCGTTGGAGGCGGGCCCGGCCGAATCCGTGGGCCGCTACCCCTTGTGCGGAAGTGCCCGAGTGGACTAAACCTCTGTTTCAGCTTGGTCCAGACCAGTAAGTGCTGACTCAGAGAGAGCCACGGGGTCTTCTCGTATGCGCATGCCCAGCCGCACGGCCGCCCTCCTCGCCGCCCTCACGGTGGCGACCCTGGCGGCGGCCCCCGCCGCCCAGGCCCACGACGACCACCGCACCCCCCGCCTGAAGGGCCAGCGCGTCGGCTACTTCACCCAGTGGGGCATCTACAGCGGCTTCTCCGCCAAGAAGGTGCAGGACTCCGGCCAGGCCGGGAAGCTCACCGTCATCAACTACGCCTTCGGCAACGTCTCTTCGGACGGGACCTGCTTCGAGGCGAACGCGGCCGGCGTCGGCGACGCCTGGGCCGACTACCAGCGCCCGGTCGGTGCGGAGGAGTCGGTGGACGGCGTCGCCGACACCGCCGAGCAGCCCCTCAAGGGCAACTTCAACCAGCTGCGCAAGCTCAAGGCCAAGAACCCCCAGCTCAAGTCCGTCATCTCGCTGGGTGGTTGGAGCTGGTCGAAGTACTTCTCGGACGCCGCGCTCACCGACGCGTCGCGCAAGAAGTTCGTCGCCTCCTGCATCGACCTGTACATCAAGGGCAACCTGCCGCAGCTCGGCTCGATCGAGGGCGGCGCCGGCGCCGGTGCGGGCACCTTCGACGGCATCGACATCGACTGGGAGTACCCGGGCGGCGGCGGCGACGCCGGCAACATCGTCCGCCCGGAGGACGGCCGCAACTACACCCTGCTGATGCAGGAGTTCCGCAAGCAGCTGGACGCGCTGAGCGGCCGCAAGGGCCCGCACTACCTGCTGACCGCCGCCGTCGCCTCCAACGAGGGCCGCGCCGACCAGCTGGAGCTGCGCAAGGTCGCCAAGTCGGTGGACTGGCTCAACCTGATGACCTACGACCTGCACGGCAGCTGGGACACCCTCGGGCCGACCAACCACAACGCCAACATGTACGCGGACAAGGCCGACCCGGCCCCCGACAACAAGTTCTACAGCGTCGACCGGGTGGTCCAGCACTACCTCGACAACGGCCTCCCGGCCGACAAGACCGTGCTCGGCGTGCCCTTCTACGGCTACGGCTGGACGGGCGTCCCGGCCGGCACCCGGAACGGCCTGTTCCAGCCGGCGACCGGCCTGGCGCGCGGCGGCAGCCTGCCGTACAACCAGATCAAGGACCTTCCCGGCACGGTGAGTTACGACCGCAAGCACGGGGCGACCTGGAAGTACGACGGCACCGAGTTCTGGTCCTACGACACCCCCGAGCTGCTCACCCGCAAGGCGGAGTACTCGCGGTGGAACGACCTGGCCGGCGTGATGGCCTGGGCGCTGGACAACGACGACGCCCAGGGCTCGCTGGTGAAGGCGCTGGACAAGGGCCTGCAGGGCCGCTGAGCCGGCGAGGGGGCCGTCCGGGGTGGGACTCCCACCCCGGACGGCCCCCTCCGCGCGTCGGGGTCAGGCGCCGTCGCAGGCCTGGGCGCGCAGCGCCCGCGCCAGGTCGTCCCGGCACTCCAGGACGAGCCGGCGCAGTGCGGGCGCCGCCTCCGGGTGGCCGGTCAGCCAGTCGTCGGCGGCGGCCAGCGTCTGCGGGGTGATCTGCAGCCGGGGGAAGAACCCGCCGACGATGCGCATCGCGATCTCGATGGTCCGCTCCGCCCACACCCGCTCCAGCAGCTCGAAGTACCGCTGCGCGTACGGGGCGGTGAGCTCGCGCTGGCCGGCCTGGCCGAAGCCCGCGATCTGGGCCTCCACCAGGGCGTTGGGCAGCTCGTCGGAGTCGAGCACGGCCGACCACGCGGCGGCCTTGGCCTCGGCCGTGGGCCGGGCGGCCAGGCACTGGGTGTGCTGGCGGCGGCCACTGGCGGTGTTGTCGGCGGCGAGTTCGGCGGCGAGCTCCTGCTCGGTGGCCTCCCCGGCCGCGGCGAGCGCCAGCCAGAAGGACCAGCGCAGCTCCTGGTCGACGGCCAGGCCGTCGATCCGGGCGGTGCCGGCGAGCAGGCCGCGGACCAGGCGCAGGTGCTCGGAGCCGTTCGCGGTCTGCGCCAGGAACCGTGCCCAGGCCAGCTGGTGGTCGCCGCCCGGCTCGGCCGCGCGCAGCTCGCGCAGCGCGCCCTCGGCGAGCAGCCGGCCGCCCTCGGCACGCCACTGCGGGTCGGCGTACAGGTCGACCGCGCCCTTGGCCTGCTGGTGCAGGGACTGCAGGACGCCGATGTTGGACTCCTGCCCGGCGAACCGCAGGACCAGCGCGACGTAGTCGCGTGCCGGCATCAGGGCGTCCCGGGTGAGGTTCCAGACCGCCGACCAGGCGAGGGCCCGGGCGAGGCCGTCGGCGATGTCGCCGAGGCCGGTGCGCAGGGTCTCCAGCGACTCGGAGTCGAAGCGGATCTTGCAGTAGGTGAGGTCGTCGTCGTTGACCAGGACGAGGGCCGGCCGGGGGCGCCCGGCGAGTTCGGGGACGACGGTGCGCGCGCCGGTGACGTCCAGCTCGATCCGGTCGGTGCGCACGAGTGCGCCGTCCGAGTCCCGCTCGTAGCAGCCGACCGCGACCCGGTGCGGGCGCAGGCCGCCCGGTGCGGACGCGGTGTCGCCCGCGGCGCCGTCCTGCAGGACGACGAGTTCGGTGATCCGCCCCTCGGCGTCGACGGTGAGCTGCGGGGTGAGCGCGTTGACGCCGGCGGTCTGCAGCCAGGCCCCGGCCCACGCGGTGAGGTCGCGCCCGCTGGTCTCCTCCAGGGCGCCGAGCAGGTCGCCGAGGACGGTGTTGCCGTACGCGTGCCGCTTGAAGTACCGCCGGGCGCCCTCGAAGAAGGCGTCCCGTCCGACGTACGCCACCAGCTGCTTGAGCACCGAGGCGCCCTTGGCGTAGGTGATGCCGTCGAAGTTGAGCTTGGCGTCCTCCAGGTCCCGGATGTCCGCGGTGATCGGGTGGGTGGTCGGGAACTGGTCCTGGCGGTAGGCCCAGGCCTTGCGCTGGTTGGCGAAGGTGATCCAGGCCGAGTGGAACCTGGTCTTCGCGCCGAGCAGGGCGTAGGAGCCCATGAAGTCGGCGAAGGACTCCTTCAGCCACAGGTCGTCCCACCAGCGCATGGTGACCAGGTCGCCGAACCACATGTGCGCCATCTCGTGCAGGATGACGTTGGCCCGGCCCTCGTACGCGGCCTCGGTGACCTTCGACCGGAAGATGAACTCCTCGCGGAAGGTCACGCAGCCGGGGTTCTCCATCGCGCCGATGTTGTACTCGGGCACGAAGGCCTGGTCGTACTTGCCGAACGGGTAGGGGTAGTCGAACTCGTCGTGGAAGTACTCCAGGCCCTGCTTGGTGACACCGAGGATCTCGTCCGCGTCGAAGTAGCGGGCGAGCGACTTGCGGCAGAGCGCCGAGAGCGGGATCTCCAGGGTGCTGCCGTCCGGCAGTTCGCGGCTGTAGTGGTCGCGCTCGACGTGGTACGGGCCGGCCACCACGGCGGTGAGGTAGGTCGAGATCGGCCTGGTCGGCGCGAACTCCCAAGTCCGGGCGGCGCCTTCGTCCCCGATGCGCTCGTGGACGGCGTTCGACCAGACGTCCCAGGCGGCCGGCGCCGTCACCGAGAACGTGAACGGCGCCTTCAGGTCGGGCTGTTCGAAGTCGGCGAAGACCCGCCGGGCGTCGGCCGGCTCGTAGTGGGTGTAGAGGTACGTCTCGCCGTCCGCGGGGTCGGTGAACCGGTGCAGGCCCTCCCCGGTGCGGCTGTACGCGCAGTCGGCCTCCACCTCCAGCACGTTCTCCGCCGCCAGGTCGTCCAGGGCGACCCGCGCCCCGTCGAAGACCTCGGCCGGGTCGAGCGCGCGGCCGTTCAGGCGCACCGAGCGCACGGCCGGGGCGAGCAGGTCCACGAAGGTCGCGGAGCCGGGCCGGGAGCAGCGGAAGCGGATGGTGGTGCTGGACCTGAAGGTGGCTGCCGCCGGATCGGGCGCGGAGGTCACGTCGAGGTGCACCCGGTAGCCGTCCACCTCCAGGATGTCGGCCCGCTGCCGGGCCTCCTCACGGCTCAGGTTCTTGCCCGGCACGGCGGTACTCCTTCGTCCGACTCGCACGGTGGTGCGTTCTGCGGTCCACGGGCCGCCGGTGGGCGGTCCGTGCTCGTTCCCGGGCATCCTTTCACGGGCCCGCCGCTCGGTACCATTGCACAGGCCGGTCGGCGCGGGGCGGAATCAGCGGCGCGGGCGGGGTGTTCGGCAGGGGGGAACCACCCGCACCGGAGCCCGACTCACCGAAGGACCACAACGCCGTGACCGCTGCTGAAGACCGCAAGACCGCCGACTTCTGGTTCGACCCCGTGTGCCCCTGGGCCTGGATGACCTCCCGCTGGCTGATCGAGGTTCAGCAGCTGCGTCCGGTGGACGTGCGCTGGCACGTGATGAGCCTGTCGGTGCTCAACGAGCACAAGGACATCCCGCAGTCGTACCGCGAGCTGCTCGCCCAGGCCTGGGCCCCGGTCCGGGTCTGCATCGCGGCCGCCGAGAAGCACGGCGACGAGGTGCTCGGCCGCCTCTACACCGAGCTCGGCACCCGCTTCCACAACCAGGGTCTGCCGCGCACCCGCGAGACGATCGAGGCCGCCCTGGTCGCCGCCGGCCTGCCGGCCGAGCTGGCGGACGCCGCCGACACCGACATCCACGACGAGGCCCTGCGGGTCTCGCACGCGGAGGGCATCGGCCTGGTCGGCGAGGAGGTCGGCACCCCGGTGATCGCGGTCGAGGGCGCCGACGGCGACCGCGTCGCCTTCTTCGGCCCGGTCGTGACGCCCACTCCGCGCGGCGAGGCCGCCGTCCGCCTGTGGGACGGCACCCTGCTGGTCGCCTCCACCCCGGGCTTCTACGAGATCAAGCGCACCCGCACCGTCGGCCCGTCCTTCGAGTAGCGGCGCCGGCGCGGAACGCCGGAGGGCCCCGGACGGATCCGATCCGTACGGGGCCCTCCGTCACGTCCGGCGCCCTCAGGCGCTGCGGCGCTGCTTGAGGTAGCCGCCGAGCGAGAGCAGCGCGACCAGGACGCCCGCCGCGTACAGCTGCTCCCGATTGCCCTCGGTCGTGGTCATCAGCCCGAGGATGGCGACCACCGCGAGCAGTGCCGCCCAGGTCAGGTAGGGGTAGCCCCACATCCGGACGGTGAGCAGCCCGGGGGCCTCGCGCTCCAGCCGGCGGCGCATCCGCAGCTGCACGACGCAGATGAAGAGCCAGACCACCAGGATGGCCACGCCGGTGGTGTTCATCAGCCAGGTGAACACGGTGTCCGGCCAGAACCTGCCGGCCAGCACGGCCCCGAACCCGAAGCCGCAGGACGCGACCACGGCCAGCCGGGGCACTCCGCCGCTGACCTTCGCCAGGACCCGCGGGCCCTGCCCGCGGGAGACCAGCGAGTACGCCATCCGGGAGGAGCCGTAGATGTTGGCGTTCATCGCGGAGAGCAGCGCGACCAGCACCACGGCCTCCATGATGGTGCCGGCGCCGGGCACGCCCAGGTGCTGGAGCACCGTGACGTACGGGCCGTCGGCGACGATCGCCGGGTCCTTCCAGGAGACCAGGGTGACGACCAGGGCCATCGAGCCGATGTAGAAGATCGCGATCCGCCAGACCGCGGTGCGCACCGCGTTGGCCACGCTGCGCCGCGGGTCCTCGGACTCGGCGGCGGCGATGGTGACCGTCTCCAGCCCGCCGTAGGCGAACACCGAGGCCAGCAGGCCGACGATCAGGCCGCTGGTGCCGTTGGGCAGGAACCCGCCCTGGCCGGTCAGGTTGCCGGTGCCGGGGTTGCCGTCGCCGAGGACGCCGAGCACCCCGAGGGTGCCGAGGACGAGGAACGCGACGATCGCGGTCACCTTGACGGCGGCGAACCAGAACTCGAACTCGCCGAAGTTCTTCACGGCGGTCAGGTTGCTGGCGCAGAAGAAGGCCATGAAGATGCCGACCCAGATCCAGGCCGACACGCCGGGCACCCAGCCGTTCATGATCTTGCCGGCCGCGGTGGCCTCGGCCGCGACTCCGCAGCAGAGCATCACCCAGTACATCCAGCCGGTGGTGACGCCGGCCCACGGCCCGATCTCGCTCTCGGCGTGCACCGAGAAGGAGCCCGAGGCCGGCCGGGCCGCCGACATCTCGCCGAGCATCCGCATGATCAGCATGACCAGCAGGCCGGAGAGGGTGAAGGCCAGGATGATGGCGGGTCCGGCGGCCGCGATGCCCGCGCCCGAGCCGACGAAGAGACCGGCCCCGATGACGCCGCCGAGGGCGATCATCGAGAGGTGCCGCTGCTTGAGTCCGTGGGCGAGCCGCTGCCCGTCGGCCGGGGCCGGTGCCGGGGCGGCCGGCGACGCGTCGATCGTCGGTGGCGCGGGGAGATGGGCCATGAGGGTGGTCCAGACTGTTCGGATACCGGGTTGAGCGGTCCAATATCCGGTGCCGATGCTGGTCATGCCAAGAAAGCCGGTCGGCGGTTCATCATGCGGACCGGATGATGGCGGAACGTGACCGGATCCGCACGGTGCGGTGTCGGGCAGCTGGGCAGCTGGGCAGCTGGGCGGCCGGCCGACCGGCCGGGCAGCCGGACGGACGACCGGGCGGGTGCGGTCGGGCGTCGCGGCGGGGGTGGAGCGGTGGGCCGGAGCGGTCATCGGCGCCGATCCCGACAACGGCGCCCGCCGGGCCTTGTCGGAATCCCTGACGGTGCCACAGCTGTCGAACGCGTAGGTTCACAGATGTCGAACAGCCTTCCGACCTGCGGAGATACCCGATGGCCACTGCCAGCCCCACCGCCAACACCTCGATCCGACCCGGTGTCGTCCTCGCCGACCTGCTGCCCTCGGCATCCACCCGGCTCGGCTCCCAGGTCCGCGACCTCGCCCTGGTGACGGGTGGCGCCGCCCTCACCGGCCTCGCCGCCCAGCTCTCGGTGAACGTCCCCGGCTCGCCCGTCCCCGTCACCGGCCAGACCTTCGCCGCCCTCCTCGTCGGCACCGCCCTCGGCACCCGCCGGGGCGTCGCCTCGCTCGGCCTCTACCTGCTCGCCGGCATGGCCGGGCTGCCGTGGTTCGCCCAGGGCACCTCGGGCTGGGCGATGCCCTCGCTCGGCTACGTGATCGGCTTCGTGCTCGCCGCCGGCCTCACCGGTGCGCTCGCCCGCCGCGGCGCCGACCGCACCCCGCTGCGGACCGCGGGCGCCATGGTGGCCGGCACCCTCGCCATCTACGCCGTCGGCGTCCCGTACCTGGCCTTCTCGCTGCACGTCCCGCTCGCCCGCGCCGCCGAGCTGGGCCTCTACCCCTACCTCGTCGGCGACGGTCTGAAGGCCCTGCTGGCGATGGGCGCGCTCCCGCTGGCGTGGAAGCTGGTCAAGCGGGGCTGACCCGCCGGTCACGCCCTCGACCACCGCCGGACCGTCCCGGGCCGGCCGCCGTCGACGGACGCCCCGGACGCCGTTCGTACCCCTCCCGCCGTCGCCTCCGGGGCCTGCCGCGAGGCGGCGGGAGGTGCCGCCGAGCCCCTGCCGGGGTCGCGTACACGCGCATGCCACACTCATACGCATGCGCGTGTACCTGGGTTCCGACCATGCCGGATTCGATCTCAAGAACCACCTCGTCCAGTGGCTGAAGGAGGCCGGCCACGAGCCGGTCGACTGCGGGCCGCTCGTCTACGACGCCGAGGACGACTACCCGCCGTTCTGCCTGCGCGCCGCCGAGCGCACCGCTGCCGACCCCGAGGGGCTCGGCATCGTGATCGGCGGTTCCGGCAACGGCGAGGCGATCGCCGCGAACAAGGTCAAGGGCGTGCGGGCCGCGCTGGCCTGGAGCGAGCAGACGGCCGCGCTGGGCCGCGAGCACAACAACGCCAACGTGGTCAGCATCGGCGGTCGGATGCACACCGAGGACGAGGCCACCAAGTTCGTCGAGATCTTCCTCAACACCCCGTACAGCGGCGCCGAGCGGCACACCCGCCGGATCGAGATGCTCAGCGAGTACGAGACCACCGGTGAGCTGCCGCCGATCCCGGCGCACCACCCGCAGGGCTGATCCCCGCTCACACCCCACGACGTACGGCCGGCCGCTCGCCCGCAGCGGCCGGCCGTGACCGTCTCCGCGGCCGGTGCCGCCGCCGCGCACCCGATGGTGGGCACCGGAACTGTGTCGTGCGACACAGCAGTCGAAGCACGACGGGGCGCGCGGAGCCGGCCGTGCGCGTGCCGCTCGCGACACGCTCCTCCTCCGTAGTGCCACCGGTCCAAGCCTGTTGACGGAACGGTCGAGCGGTCCGGTACTCGGCCGAAACCCGTTGGAGGCGGTCGGGAACCGCCCACGGCACCCGCGCACCCCGTCGACGGCGGCCTGTGCCGGTGGATATGGTCGGACCCCATGGCTGGCAGACCTCCGGGCGCACCGCCCCAGACGACTGCGACGAGGCCCGACGCCGCCCAGGTGGCCACGGACCCCGTCGCGGCCCGGCTGCGCAAGTGGCAGCGCAGGATCCGGCGGAAACTGCGCACCGCGGGCGTCGACTACTTCCGCGGCGGCGCCGCCGACTGGCCCGTCCTCGGCGCGCTCGCCCTGCTCGTCCCCGTGCTCGTGGTGCTCAACGTCTGCGTCCCCGCCTGGGCCCCGCCCACCGCCCTCGTCCTGCCGATCCTGGCCGCCGCGCTCCTGCTGCGTCCGGGCAGCCTGGTCGTGCTCTACGCGCTCGCCGCCGTCGGCCTCTCCTCCGAGTCGGTGATCCACACCGGCCAGCGGGTCGCCAGCGACAACCCCGAGGCCTACACCTACGGCGTCACCCCCGGCGCCGCCCTGGTGGTCGGCGCGGCCGGGGTGGCCGGCCTGCTGCTGGCCCAGTTCCGCAGCCGGGTCGGTGTGCCCTGGTGGGGCGGCTCCACCATGCTCTTCGACCTCCGCGAGCGGCTGCGGGTCCAGAGCAGGGTCCCCGAACTGCCGGCCGGCTGGCACGCCGACATGGCGCTGCGCCCGGCGGGCGGGCAGTCCTTCTCCGGCGACTTCGTGGTCGCCTCCCGCACCGGCCCGGGCCAGCGGGTGCTGGAGGTGGTCCTCGCGGACGTCTCCGGCAAGGGCATGGACGCCGGCTCCCGGGCCCTGCTGCTCTCCGGCGCCTTCGGCGGCCTGCTGGGCTCGCTGCCCGCGCACGAGTTCCTGCCGGCCGCCAACGGCTACCTGCTGCGGCAGTCCTGGGAGGAGGGCTTCGCCACCGCCGTCCACCTGGTGCTGGACCTGGACACCGGCGAGTACGAGCTGCTCTCGGCCGGGCACCTGCCCGGCATGCAGCGGTTGTCTGGCGCCGGGCGCTGGGAGGTCAAGGAGACCACCGAGGGTCCGCTGCTGGGGATCTACGACGGCGCCAAGTTCGAGGGCGTACGGGGGCGGCTGAACCGCGGCGACGTGCTGATGCTGTGCACGGACGGCATGGTGGAGGCCCCCGGCCGGGACCTCTCCGAGGGCATGGACCGGCTGATGGGCGAGGCGGACCGGCTGGTTCCGGGCGCCGGCCCGGCCAGCCACCACGGCGCGGCGGCCCGGCTGATCGAGACGGTGGCCAAGGACATCAACGACGACCGCGCGGTACTGCTGCTCTGGCGCGACTGACCGGCCGTCGGTCCGTCGCCGGGCCGGTCGACGGCCGTCCGCCGCTCCACCCCGCGCCCTCCGGATCCCTGCGCATCCCCCCGGCGTCGCCGGTGTTTCGCCCGCCGTCCGGACCGCGGTGCTCCGGCGCATGTGCCGCTGTCAACCCCTCGTCGCCGTGGCAGCTGATCTTCGGCCATTCCCGGTCCGTAGGCAGGGCCGCGCCCACGCCCCGCGCACGCTCCCGCGGGCCGGCGCGCGTCGAGGCCCCCGCACCGCTCAGCGGTGCCCTGCCGACGATCCGTCAGGACTGCTCCGCTATCGTCTCGGTCGGCGGAAATTCGTCTCACATCGCAGGATCTCGGGCCCCTGCTGCCGGTTACACCTTTACGCAACCCGCATGGTCGACCACACTGAGTCCGGGCGGGACTGGTTGTGACTCGGGGACTCGGGGGATTGGGGGCGTCAGGTGCGGCGCGGTATGCACCGAACGGCCGCAGCGCGCGCCGGCCGCGATGCGATCGACCGACTTCCGCCTCGGGACCGTCGGACAGACCGGGGTCCGGCTTCGTACGGAGCTTCTCGGCGAAGCTCCCAATGAAACGAGGAAGTGAGTCCGGGTGGCACTCTCCGTCTCCGCGCTGGTCCTGTTCGGCGTCATCTGCATCATCTTCATCCGCAACAAGCAGTTGAAGATCGGTCACGCGATCCTGGCTGCGCTCTTCGGCTTCATGCTCAACCAGAGCACGGCCGCCAAGCCGATCCAGGACTTCCTGAGCCAGTTGGCGAAGACCATCTCCGGCGTCGCCAGCTGACGGTTCGGTGGGCCCCGGCGGCCGCGGCGGGGTCCGACAGGGCTACTGGCCGGCCCGCCGGGCCTGGCGCCAGCGGCTGAACACTCCGCGCGGGCGCATTCGCGCCGGGGCCGTCACGGGCACCGGCGGCGCTTCCGCATGCCCGGGTGCGGCCGGGACGCGGTCGCCGGTCGCGCTCAGCAGGACGAACAGGCGTGCCCAGCAGAGTCTTTCGCCGCGCGGCCAGTCCAGCTCGCGCAGCGCCGCCGAGGCCGCCTCGGACACCTCGCCGTTGACCCGCACCTCGGCCACGTCGTCGCCCGCCCTGCCGCCGAGGAACAGCTTGACGCCGTTGAGCTGCGGCCCGGTCAGCTCCGGCAGCAGCGCCGGTGCGAGCGCGGGCAGCACCTGGTGCTCCGACAGCCACCGGGAGAGCTGCTCGCTGCCGAACCCGAACACCGCGGCCGGGCCCTGCACGGCGTGCCAGCCGGGCAGTTCGTCGGGCCGGTAGTGGTCGCCGTGCTCGCCGCGCCGCTCCTGCAGCTCGACCAGGGCCGCGGCGGTCGTGGTCGCCCACATCCGTACGGCGTTGGCGAGCTTCTCCTCCTCGGTCTGTCCGAGTCCCGCCGCGCAGTCCCAGACCACGGGGGCGTCCGCGCGGCCGAGCTGCAGGACGAAGCCGAGGTCGACGTGGCCGGCGCCGTCCTGCCCGGGGTGTTCGCGGACGGCCACGGCGGTGGTGCCCGGTCCGCGCACCACGCTGCCCTCGACCGTGAACTCCTGCCCGAACCGCGCCATCTCCCGCACCACGTTGGCCTGTATGACGTCCAGTCGCTCCTGGGGACGCACGGGACACTCCTCACCCTTGAAGCTCGAACGCCCGGGTGGAGCTCGAACACACGGCCCGGCATCGAACCGACGTCGGACGCCAGCGAGGCTATCGGCCGCGGCCCCGAGCGGGAAACCGCCGTCACACCCGCGGGGTCAGCCACTCCTGCAGTTCCACCAGGTTGCCCTCGGGGTCGGTGAGGTGGGCCACCTTGAGCCGCTCCCACTGCACCTGCGGCTCGGCCAGCAGCTCGTGCCCGCGCGCCCGGACGCGGGCGGCCGCTTCGTCCACGCTGTCGACCTTCAGCACCACCAGCGCCCGCGGACCTCCGGCGCCCACCGCGGCGAGGGCCCCGGCCGGCAGGGCCCGGGCGAAGTGCTCCCGCTGCTACAGCGTGACGGCCGCCGTTCCGGCGGGCGGGCTGAGCTTCCCGTACGGGCCGCTCTCGTCGTCCTGCTGCGGGGTCAGGCCGATGACGTCCCGGTAGAACCGGAAGCAGGTGCCGAAGTCGTCCACCAGCAGGCGCACCTGTGCGAGCTCCATGTGATTCCTCCCCGTGCGGCGGCGGCCCTCCCGCCGTCGGCGGGGAGCCTACGCCGGGTGCCCGTCCGGGGGAGCGGACGGGTCGACACGGGCGGGCTCGGCTAGCGGATTGCCCCGCTATGCACCATTTTGGGTAGCACTACCCGTCGGCCCGTGCAGGAGCGATCGCCATGACCCGCACCACTCTGAGCCCCCCGCCGCTCGTGCTCACCCCGGACGGGTCCGGCCTCGCCGACGAGATCGAGGCCTACCTCGCCTCGCTCCCCGAGCAGGCCGGGCGGCCGGTGATCCCGTACGTCGCGCCGCTCGGCAGCACCGTCCAGCCCTGGAACGCCGGCCACCCGCTGCCCCGGCCCACCCTGCTCGAACGGCTGACCCGGCGCCCGGCCCGCCCGGCCCCCCTGACCGCCGCCGGCCACCTGCGGCTGACCTCCCGCTACATCGGCGCCTTCGGCTGGCTCCAGGGCGCCATGTGGGACTCCGCCGGCCGGGTCTGCCTCCTCGGCGCCCAGGTCGCCGTCCTCGCCCACGGCTACGGCACCCCGGGCACCGTCCAGACCGCCCGCGTCCAGGTGATGGAGATCCTGCACGCCACCGGACGCCCGGTCAGCTCCCCGGACGAGTACAACGACCGCCCCACCACCCGCCAGGCGGACATCCACCGACTCCTCGACCAGGCGGCCGCCCGCGCCCAGTCCCTGGGCCTCTGAGGCCGCGGCCGGGGCACGGCACGGGCACGCCGCCCCGACGACCCGCGGGAACGACAGCGGCCCAGGTCCGGGATGGAATCCCGGACCTGGGCCGCTGTCAGCTGAGCGGGCGACGAGAATCGAACTCGCGTGACTAGTTTGGAAGACTAGGGCTCTACCATTGAGCTACGCCCGCACGCGTGCCTGGGCACGCACCCCGTGACCGCTGCCGGACGCGAGGACGGGGTCAGCCTACCTGGTCCGGTCGGGTGTGTGCACACTCCTTCGGTCGCGGCGGCCTCCGATAATGTCGGCCGGCCGTGGGGGCCCGGCGTGTACGCTTCCTCTCGGCACCACGGGGTGTGGCGCAGTTTGGTAGCGCGTCCGCTTTGGGAGCGGAAGGCCGTCGGTTCGAATCCGGTCACCCCGACAGTGCGGCAGGGTCTCGCCGGACAGGCGGGGCCCTGTTGGCGTTCTCCGGGTGAGGTGTCCCCGGATCGAACAACTCCCGTTCCTGTGCGCGTCCCGTTCCCGTTCGCGTTCGCGACCTCCGCGCCGGCTGCCGCGTCGCCGCGTCGCCGCGCCGTCGCTCCGTCGGCCGAGTGCCCGGTGTCCTGGCGCCCCCGCGGGTCCGGTCGGCGGGCTCGCGTTTCGGCCCGCCGTGGGGCAAGGTGGAATGTTGATTGTTCACCAACTGCTGGAGAGCGGATGTCCCTCCCCGACCCCACCGTCCCACCGCGCCGGGGGATCAGCGCGAAGACCGCGGTCGGCGCCGTCTTCGTGGCCGCGCTGTTCATGTCGATCATGGACACCACGATCGTCAACGTGGCGCTGCCCTCGATCGGGCGGCAGTTCGGGGTCGACCCGGCGGGCGTCGGCATCGTCAACGTCGGCTACCTGGTCAGCCTCGCCGTCTTCGTGCCGCTGTCCGGCTGGATGGGCGACAGGTACGGCACCCGGCGGGTCTTCCTGGTCTCGCTGACGCTGTTCACGGTCGCCTCGCTGCTCTGCGGCGCCGCCGACTCGATGCTGCAGCTGACCCTCTACCGGATCTTCCAGGGCGCCGCCGGCGGCATGCTGACCCCGGTCGGGATGACCATGCTCTTCCGGGCCTTCCCGCAGGAGGAGCGGATGCGGGCGACCCGGGTGCTGATGCTGCCGACCGCCGTGGCCCCGGCCCTCGGCCCGGTGCTGGGCGGCTGGCTGGTGGACGGCTGGTCCTGGCACTGGGTCTTCATCGTCAACGTGCCGGTGGGCGTCGCCGCCCTGGTCTTCGGCCTCCTCTTCCTGCCGGACTACCGCACCGAGCGGGCCGGGCGCTTCGACGCGGCGGGCTTCCTGCTGTCGGCCGCCGGCTTCGGCCTGGTGATGTACGCCCTCTCCGAGGGGGCCGGCCAGGGCTGGGGGAGCGCCCGGATCCTCGGGTCCGCCGTCGCCGGGACGCTCGCCCTGGTGGCCATGGTCGTCGTCGAGCTGCGCCGCCCGGAGCCGATGCTGGACCTGCGGCTGCTGCGCGACCGGATCTTCCGCACCTCGAACCTGCTCTCGCTCTTCTCCGGCGCGGCCTTCCTCGGGATGCTCTACCTCTTCCCGCTGCTGATGCAGGACGCGCTGGGCATGGACGCGCTGCACAGCGGCCTGATGGTCTTCCCCGAGGCGATCGGCGTGATGATCGCCTCGCAGGTGGCCGGCCGGCTCTACCCGCGGGTCGGCCCCCGCCGGCTCCTCGCCGCCGGGGCGACCGTGGTGGCGCTCTGCCTGGCCACGATGACGGCGATCACCCCGGACAGCAACCTGTGGGCGGTCCGCGGGCTGATGTTCGTCACCGGTTTCGCGATGTCGCACGTCTTCATGCCCTCGCAGACCGCGGCCTTCGCGACCATCCCCACCCGGTCCACCGGGGCGGCGTCCACGCTGTTCAACGCCCAGCGGCAGCTGGGGTCGGCCCTGGGCGTGGCGGTGCTCGGCACGGTCCTGACCGCCGTCGGGACGGTCACCACGGACGCTTCGGGTACGCCCGTGGCGAACCTGGTCGCCTACCGGGCGGCTTTCCTGGTGGCCGCGGGGCTGGCCCTGGTGGCCGCCGCGATCGCGTTGTCCGTCCGGGATTCCGATGCGGCGCCGACGATGCGCGGGGTGCCCGGGCCTGCGCGGGAGCCCGCCGGGGAGGCCGTTCCGGAGGGTGCGCGGGGGCGCTGAGAGAACTGAGGCGGCTGCGTCCTGGCGTCCGCCTTTCGTGGTACCGGTAGGATGGGCCGCTGGCGGTAGTGCCTGTGGTGTACACCCAGGTCAGCCGCCCGAGGGCGAGGAGTCACTCTCAGCGTCCACCCCAACGGGAGATGCAGCCCCAACCGCCCATCGCCCGTCTCGCCCGACCCGACCGGCCACGTGGCCACCGGGAACGGCGGAGACAACCCTGACCGCAAGCCCAATAGGAGACCCAACCGTGAAGAGCGCCGTCGAGACTCTGAACCCGACCCGGGTTCGACTCACCGTCGAGGTGCCCTTCGAGGAGCTCAAGCCCAGCCTCGACGCGGCGTACAAGAAGATCAACCAGCAGGTCTCGGTCCCGGGCTTCCGCAAGGGCAAGATCCCGAACCGTGTCATCGACCAGCGCTTCGGCCGTGCGGCCGTGCTGGAAGAGGCCGTCAACGACGCCCTGCCGCGCTTCTACACGCAGGCCGTCGACGAGGGCAAGATCGAGGTCCTCGGCCAGCCCGACATCACCGACATCGAGGGTGTCGAGAAGATCGCCGACGGTGGTGACCTCAAGTTCACCGCCGAGGTCGACATCCGCCCCGAGGTCACCCTCCCCGACTTCACCGAGATCTCGGTGACCGTCGACCCGATCGTCGTCTCCGACGAGGACGTCGACAAGTCCCTGGAGCAGCTGCGCGAGCGCTTCTCCTCGGTCAAGGACGTGGAGCGCGCCGCGGCCGCCGGCGACATCGTCGTCGTCGACCTGGAGGCCAAGGTCGACGGTGAGGTGCCGGACGACGGCCTCGCCTCCGGCGTCAGCTACGAGATCGGCTCCGGCCGGCTCATCGACGGCATCGACGACGCCGTCGTCGGCCTGGCGGCCGGTGGCACCGCGACCTTCAGCACCGAGCTCAAGGGCGGCACCCAGGCGGGCAAGACCTCCGAGGTCACCGTCACCGTGACCGCCGTCCAGGAGAAGGAGCTCCCCGAGCTGGACGACGAGTTCGCCCAGCTGGCGAGCGAGTTCGACACCCTGGACGAGCTGCGTGCCGACTCCCGCAAGCGCCTCGAGCGCATGAAGGAGTTCGACCAGGCCACCCAGGCGCAGGAGAAGGTCCTGGACGAGCTGCTCTCCAAGGTCGAGATGGACTACCCGGAGAAGCTCCTCAAGGACGAGATCGAGACCCGTCGCCACAACCTGGAGCACCACCAGCTGGAGCCCATGGGCCTCACCCTGGAGACCTACCTCGCCACCCAGGACAAGTCCCTCGAGGACTTCCTGGCGGAGACCGAGGAGCAGGCCAAGAAGGGCATCAAGACCCAGTTCGTGCTGGACCAGATCGTCGGCAACGAGGAGCTGGGCGTCAACCAGGAGGAGCTCACCGAGCACCTCATCCGCCGTGCCGCCGGTTCGGGTCTGACCCCGGACCAGTTCGCGCAGCAGGTCGTCCAGGGTGGCCAGGTGCCGCTGCTGGTCGGCGAGGTCGCCCGCGGCAAGGCGCTGGCGCTGGTCGTCGAGGCCGCCAAGGTCGTCGACACCGAGGGCAACGAGATCAACTTCGACGACGACGAGACCGACGAGTCGGGCGAGACCGTCGAGGCCGTCGAGGCGGGCGAGAACGCCGCCGAGTCGACCGAGGCCTGATCGTCCCGGTACGCCTGACCAGGCGGTGGGCCCGGACGCCGTACAGCGGCGTCCGGGCCCACTGTCGTCCGCCCGCCGACGCGCACTGCGCCGGCCCGGCGGCCGTCTGTGCGCGGGCCGTGTGCGCACGGCACCGCCGGGCCCTCCGGGGGCCGCGGACCCTGCGCTCACAGCGAACAGTTCTGCGTGGGGGATTCTGCGGCCCGGCCTGCGCGTTAGGGTCCTTGGACAGCGACATTCACGCAGTGATATCTCAAGCTGTGCGACAAAGTGACGGCCGTGGAGCGACCGTCCAAATCGACTGAGCAGGTGGCTAAGTGACGTTCCCGCAGATGCAGATGCCTGGCCTGATGGCGCCGCACGCCGCCGGTGGTGACGTGCTCGGCGGCCTGGGAGACCAGGTTTACAACCGGCTGCTCAACGAGCGGATCATCTTCCTCGGCCAGGGGGTCGACGACGACATCGCGAACAAGATCACCGCGCAGCTGCTGCTCCTGGCGGCTGACCCCGAGAAGGACATCTACCTCTACATCAACTCCCCCGGCGGCTCGATCACGGCCGGCATGGCGATCTACGACACCATGCAGTACATCAAGAACGACGTGGTCACCATCGCGATGGGCATGGCGGCCTCGATGGGCCAGTTCCTGCTGACCGCCGGCGCCAAGGGCAAGCGCTTCTCGCTGCCGAACGCCAACATCCTGATGCACCAGCCCTCCGCCGGCCTCGGCGGCTCCGCCACCGACATCCGGATCCAGGCCGAGCAGCTGCTCCGCACCAAGAAGCGGATGTCCGAGCTGATCGCGCACCACAGCGGCCAGTCCTTCGACCGCGTCACCGCGGACTCCGACCGCGACCGCTGGTTCACCCCGGAGGAGGCCAAGGAGTACGGCCTCATCGACTCGATCATGCACAGTGCCGCGGATGTCCCCGGCGGCGGCGGCACCGGCGCCTGAGCGCCCCCTCCCGCACCCCACACACGACGGCACGCACGCATTCGGAGGACGGAACTCCCATGGCCAGCAACACTTCCTTCGGCGCCAACACGCCGCGCGGCGAGTACTTCGGTGCCCGCTCCGAGTCCACCGCCCCGCGGGCGGAGGGCCGTTACATCGTCCCGCGCTTCGTCGAGCGCACCTCGCAGGGTGTCCGCGAGTACGACCCGTACGCCAAGCTGTTCGAGGAGCGCATCATCTTCCTCGGCTCGCAGGTGGACGACGTCTCGGCGAACGACATCATGGCCCAGCTGCTCTGCCTGGAGTCGATGGACCCGGACCGCGAGATCCAGATGTACATCAACTCGCCCGGCGGCTCGTTCACGGCGCTGACCGCGATCTACGACACCATGCAGTACGTCAAGCCGGACATCACCACCGTCTGCATGGGCCAGGCGGCCTCCGCCGCCGCCGTCCTGCTCGCCGCGGGCACGCCCGGCAAGCGGATGGCGCTGCCGAACGCCCGGATCCTGATCCACCAGCCGTACACCGAGACCGGCCGCGGCCAGGTGTCCGACCTGGAGATCCAGGCCCGGGAGATCTTCCGGATGCGCGAGCAGCTGGAGGAGATGCTCTCCAAGCACTCCAACAAGCCGATCGAGCAGGTGCGCGACGACATCGAGCGCGACAAGATCCTGACGGCCGAGGAGGCCCTGGAGTACGGGCTGATCGACCAGATCATCTCCACCCGCAAGACCTCGCTGAGCGACTGAGGTCGCAGGCGGCCCGGGCGGGGCGCGCACGGTGCTCGTACGAACACCGCGTGCCCCGCCCCGGCGGCCGCGGCGGCCCCGCGAGGTCGCCCGAAGCACGGCCCACGCCTCCCGGACGGCATCTGTTCGGTATCAATTCGCCCAGGGCGTAGGGCAGACCTGCCGAAGACAGCGGAATCACCGGCCCGGCAGAGTACCGTCGGATAGCGAGACCGAGCGCCCACGGCGCTGACGGTCCACAGCACCAGGCCCCGGAACCCCCGCGGGGCCCCTGGCGAAGGGGAAGCACCTCGTGGCACGCATCGGAGACGGTGGCGACCTGCTCAAGTGCTCGTTCTGCGGCAAGTCCCAGAAGCAGGTGAAGAAGCTCATCGCCGGGCCTGGCGTGTACATCTGCGACGAGTGCATCGACCTCTGCAACGAGATCATCGAGGAGGAGCTCGCCGAGACCTCCGAGGTGCGTTTCGAGGAGCTCCCGAAGCCGCGCGAGATCTACGAGTTCCTCGACCAGTACGTGGTCGGCCAGGACACGGCGAAGAAGTCGCTGTCGGTGGCCGTGTACAACCACTACAAGCGCGTCCAGGCGGGCGAGGCCGGCCGCAGCGGCGGCAACGGCCGCGAGGACGCCATCGAGCTGGCGAAGTCCAACATCCTGCTGCTGGGCCCGACCGGCTCCGGCAAGACGCTGCTGGCCCAGACCCTGGCCCGGATGCTCAACGTGCCGTTCGCGATCGCGGACGCCACGGCGCTGACCGAGGCCGGGTACGTCGGCGAGGACGTCGAGAACATCCTGCTCAAGCTGATCCAGGCGGCGGACTACGACGTCAAGAAGGCCGAGACCGGGATCATCTACATCGACGAGATCGACAAGGTCGCCCGCAAGAGCGAGAACCCGTCGATCACGCGCGACGTCTCCGGCGAGGGCGTGCAGCAGGCCCTGCTGAAGATCCTGGAGGGCACCACCGCCTCGGTGCCGCCGCAGGGCGGGCGCAAGCACCCGCACCAGGAGTTCATCCAGATCGACACCACCAACGTGCTGTTCATCGTGGGCGGTGCCTTCGCCGGCCTGGAGCGGATCATCGAGGGCCGGGCGGGTGCCAAGGGCATCGGCTTCGGCGCCAACATCCGCTCCAAGCGGGAGAGCGACTCCAGCGACCACTTCCGTCAGGTGATGCCGGAGGACCTGGTGAAGTTCGGGATGATCCCCGAGTTCATCGGCCGCCTGCCCGTGATCACCAGCGTGCACAACCTGGACCGCGAGGCGCTGCTGCAGATCCTCACCGAGCCGAAGAACGCGCTGGTCAAGCAGTACCGCAAGCTCTTCGAGCTGGACGGCGTCGAGCTGGAGTTCTCCCGCGACGCGCTGGAGGCGATCGCCGACCAGGCGATCCTGCGCGGCACCGGCGCCCGCGGCCTGCGGGCCATCATGGAGGAGGTGCTGATGTCCGTGATGTACGAGGTGCCCTCGCGTCAGGACGTCGCCCGCGTGGTGGTCACCGGGGACGTGGTCTCCAAGCACGCCATCCCGACCCTCGTCCCGCGCGACATGATCAAGCGGGAGCGGCGCGACAAGAGCGCCTGATCCCGGTACGCGCAGGAGCCCCGCACCGAGTGGTGCGGGGCTCCTGCGCGTCCGTCGTGCGGTTCAGCCGGTGGCGCTCACTTGACGACCTCGGCGGCCTGGCGCAGCTCGCGGGTCGCGGCGGCGGCCTTGTCCAGGTCGGGCTGGATGTCCGGGCCGCCGCTCAGGACCATCACCACGGAGCTGTGGTCGGCCCAGGCGCAGACGGTGTCCGTCTCCTGCGGGGCGGTCATGGTCTCGCAGGTCAGATAGCCGCCGAGCGGGCCGGGATCGAAGGTCCGGCGCTCGCCGAAGGTGGTGCCCTTGCCCTTGCCGCTCGACTCGAAGCCGTCCAGGAACTGCCGGAGCTCGGTCTCCGGCAGCACCACGTTGCCGTAGCCGCCGGCCACGATCACCCCGCTGCGGTGCGCCTTGTCCGGGTACACGCCCGACACCGCGGTGGGCTTCCAGGCGTTCTTGCCGCTGGAGTAGGCACCGGCCAGGCCGCTCTGCAGGGTCCGGGCGGTCGGGTTGTCGTCGTCCCGCTCCACGCCGTGGAAGGTCTGCGGCAGCACCACCTTGTGGGTGCCGGTCTTGGAGGCGAGGTCCCAGACGAAGTAGCCGAGGGCACCGCCGCCGAGCAGCAGGACGCCCGCCACCGCGCCGAGCACGATCCACAGGGTCCGGCGGGACTTCTTCGGCGGGGCGATCGGCGCGTAGCCGTAGGGGTACCCGGCGCCGGCCGGGTCGGCGGGACCGGCCTGCGGCGGCACTCCCCAGCCCTGCGGCGCGGCGGTGCCGGGCGGCGGCGGGGGAGCTCCGAACGGCTCGGCGGGCGGCGGGCCGTACGGGTTGTGGTCGGACACGGTGGCCCTCTCTGCCAGGTGTTCTCGTGACGGTCGGCGCCGGGCCGGCCGGAACACTTCGGGGCTCGCCGAAAACTCGTGCGAGTGCCCGGGCACGCTATCGCAAGGCGTTCGGGCGTCGCTCGGAATACCGGGCGCGGGGGACGGGGCCGGCCGGCGCGGGGAGGAAAGCGGTTCGTAACCGGGCTCCGCTGTTACGTAAACTGTGCGTCGTGACCGACACGACGAACCAGCGCCCCGAGAGCAACACGCCCGGGGACGACGCAGCCGCCACCACCGCACTCAGCGGTGGCATCCCGACGACCTACGCCCCGGCGGAGGTAGAGGGCGCGCTGTACGAGCGCTGGGTGGAGCGTGGCTACTTCACCGCCGACGCCAAGAGCGACAAGCCCGCCTACACCATCGTCATCCCGCCGCCGAACGTCACCGGGGCCCTGCACCTGGGCCACGCCTTCCAGCACACGCTGATGGACGCGCTGACCCGCCGCAAGCGCATGCAGGGCTACGAGGCCCTCTGGCTGCCCGGCATGGACCACGCCGGCATCGCCACCCAGAACAAGGTCGAGCAGCAGCTCGCCGAGTCCGGCCTCTCCCGCCACGACCTGGGCCGCGAGGCCTTCGTCGAGAAGGTCTGGGAGTGGAAGGAGAACTACGGCGGCAAGATCCTCGGCCAGATGCGCCGCCTCGGCGACGGCGTCGACTGGTCGCGCGAGCGCTTCACCATGGACGAGGGCCTCTCGCAGGCCGTCCAGACCATCTTCAAGAAGCTCTTCGACGACGGTCTGATCTACCGCGCCGAGCGCATCATCAACTGGTGTCCGCGCTGCCTCACCGCGCTCTCCGACATCGAGGTCGAGCACGAGGACAGCCCCGGCGAGCTGGTCTCCATCCGCTACGGCGAGGGCGAGGACTCGATCGTCGTCGCCACCACCCGCGCGGAGACGCTGCTCGGCGACACCGCGATCGCCGTCCACCCCGGGGACGAGCGCTACGCCCACCTGGTCGGGCGCACCATCGCCCTGCCGCTGACGGACCGCCGGATCCCGGTGGTGGCCGACGAGCACGTCGACCCGGAGTTCGGCACCGGCGCGGTCAAGGTGACGCCGGCGCACGACCCGAACGACTTCGCCATCGGCCAGCGGCACGACCTGCCGAACCTCAGCGTGATGGACGAGCACGGCGTCATCACCGTGCACGGCCCCTTCCTCGGCCTGGACCGGCTGGAGGCCCGCTCCGCGGTCGTCGGCGCCCTGCGCGAGCAGGGGCGCATCGTCGAGGAGAAGCGCCCCTACATGCACGCCGTGGGCCACTGCTCGCGCTGCCACACCATCGTCGAGCCGCGCCTGTCGCTGCAGTGGTGGGTCAAGGTCGAGCCGCTGGCCGCCGCCGCCGGCGACGCCGTCCGCGACGGCCGGGTCGCCATCCACCCGAAGGAGCTGGAGGGCCGCTACTTCAGCTGGGTCGACAACATGCACGACTGGTGCATCTCGCGCCAGCTCTGGTGGGGCCACCGGATCCCGGTCTGGTACGGCCCCGAGGGCCAGGTCGTCTGCGTCGGTCCGAACGAGGAGCCGCCGACGGGCGAGGGCTGGCACCAGGACCCGGACGTCCTGGACACCTGGTTCTCCAGCGCGCTGTGGCCGTTCTCCACCCTGGGCTGGCCCGAGCAGACCCCGGATCTGGAGAAGTTCTACGCCACCGACGTCCTGCTCACCGGTCACGACATCATCTTCTTCTGGGTCGCCCGGATGATGATGTTCGGCCTGTACGCGATGGAGGGCCAGGCTCCGTTCCACACCATCGCGCTCACCGGCCTGGTCCGCGACCAGTTCGGCAAGAAGATGTCCAAGTCCTCCGGCACCGCCGTGGACCCGCTGGACTGGATGGACGAGTACGGCGCCGACGCCGTCCGCTTCACCCTGGCCCGCGGCGCCAACCCCGGTGCCGACGTGCCGATCGGCGAGGACTGGGTCAAGGGCTCGCGCAACTTCTGCAACAAGATCTGGAACGCCACCCGCTTCGCGCTGATGAACGGCGCCACCGTCGAGGGCCCGCTGCCGGCCCCCGAGGAGCTGACGGCCGTCGACCGCTGGATCCTGTCCCGCCTCAACGCCACGGTGGCCGAGGTCGACGGGCTCTACGACGACTACCAGTTCGCCAAGGTCGCCGACGTCCTGTTCCACTTCGCCTGGGACGAGGTCTTCGACTGGTACGTCGAGCTCTCCAAGACCACCCTGGCCAAGGGCGGCCCGCAGGCCGACGCCGCGCGCCGGGTGCTGGGCGAGGTCCTGGACGTGACGCTGCGCCTGCTCCACCCGGTCGTCCCGTTCGTCACCGAGGCGCTCTGGACGACCCTCACCGGCGCCGAGTCGCTGGTCGTCACCGCGTGGCCGACCGCCGACCCGTCCCGCCGGGACGCCGCGGCCGAGGCCGAGGTCGCCACCCTGCAGCAGGTGGTCACCGAGGTCCGCCGGTTCCGCTCGGACCAGGGCCTGCAGCCCGCCCAGAAGGTGCCCGCCACCCTCGACCTGGCCGGCACCGTGCTCACCGCGCACGAGGACGCGATCCGCTCGCTGCTGCGCCTGACCGCCCCCGAGGAGGGCTTCGCGGCCACCGCCTCGCTGCCCGTCGCGGGGGCCACGGTGGCCCTGGACCTCTCCGGCACCATCGACGTCGCGGCCGAGCGCAAGCGCCTCGCCAAGGACCTCGCGGCGGCCGAGAAGGAGCAGGCCCAGACCACCGCGAAGCTCGGCAACGAGGGCTTCCTCGCCAAGGCGCCGGACGACGTGGTCGCCAAGATCCGGGCCCGTCAGGAGGCCGCCGGGGCCGACATCGCCCGGATCACGGCCCAGCTGGCGGCGCTGCCGCAGGGCTGATCCGGCGTAGCCGCCGCACCGAGGGCCGTACCCCGTCGCACGGGGTGCGGCCCTCGGGCTTTCCCGGCCGCTTTCCCGCCCGGGCGGTTTCGCGGATCGGGAATCCTCCGGAAATCGGCCGGGGAGGTAGCACCGGACGCACCAGCGGGGCCTCTTCGCCGTTCGGACACTGGGCTGTTCCGGCGAATACTCATCACGGCGTCCACCGGATGTCCGCCGCCGCCCGGACAACCCGTTCGGCCGCATTCCGCGGCGCCGTGGAATACCGCTCCGAGAATCGCGGTCGAGACCTCGGTGGGGGCCCATCCGGGCACGTGGTGGCACGTCGGGCCCGGGGCGGGCCGGCGGAACGCTTCTCGTACGACTGAATCCTTCGCCCATGTGCGGTAATCGGCCCGCTCCGATGGGAGGGTGGGGAAATCCGTGCCGCACTGTGGTCAAAAGACGGTCGATTTCCTTCCGGTCTTGTACGGGCGGGTTCGGCGAAGTTCACAGGTCGGCTGTGTACGGTGGGCTGGAGTCCTGCGGAGCAGGCCGGCTGACGGGAGGGCATGGCGTGGTGGTGACGGAGGAGTTGGCCGACGAACTGCCTGCCGAGGCGGTGGAGGAGGCCAAGGCCCGCGCGGCCACCCTGCTGCTGGCCTTCCGGCACGGCAACCAGCTGGCGTACGACCACGCCCTGGACCGGCTCTTCGAGGAGCACGCCGAACGCGAGGTGGCCACCCTGCTGGTCTGGATCGCGGCCGAGGCGGTCCGCAAGGCCTACTCGCCGGAGGTCGGCGACCGGGTGCTGCGCGGGCTGGCCCGGCGCGCGCCCGCGGACACCTCCGGCGTGGCGATCGACGAGGAGACGGCGGACGCGGCCCGGCTGCTGGAGGCCGTCGAGGCCGGCGAGGCCGCGGTGGTGCGCGGCATGGTGGCCGCCACCGCCGACACCACCTTCCTGCTGGGCGGGCTGCTGCAGGCGGTGGCGATGATGCTGCCGCTGCTTCCGGAGGGCGAGGCCCGTGAGGTGGTCGCCGAACTCCGGCGCCGCCACTGCGGCCCGGCGCCGGAGATCCCCGAGGCCAGGGCCGGGGCGTAGCGCGGACCGCCGTACCGGCCGCCCCGGGGTGCGGGCCGGCCGGTACGGGACGCACCGACGGTGCGGGCGTCCGGATGTCGCGGGCGCTGCGGGGCGGAGCTCAGGTACCTGCGCGCCGCCCCGCGTCACCGGTCACGGCATCGCGTGCAGGTGGCTGCCGACGGTGTTGGCGACGGGGCCGCCCGCCTTGGCGTCGTGGTTGGTCGACCAGGTCATCGCGCCGCCGATGCCGGGCCACTTGGTGTCGGGCTTGAAGGTGCCGCAGTTCGTGCCGGCCGCCAGGCAGTCCAGCGCGTTGTTCACCACGCTCGCGCTGACGTAGCCGCCGCCCGCCGCGGCGGTGGAGGCGGGCACGCCGAGGCCCACCTGGCTGGGGTTGAGTCCGCCCTTGAGCTGGATGCAGGCCAGTGCGGTCAGGAAGTTCACGGTGCCCTGCGAGTAGACGTTGCCGTCGCAGCCGAGCATCGAACCGGAGTTGTAGTACTGCATGTTGACGATGGTCAGGATGTCCTTGACGTTCAGCGCCAGCTTGAAGTACTCCATGCCGGTGGACTGCATGTCGATGGTCTGCGGCGCCATGGTCAGGACGAAGCCGCTACCGGCCTTGCCCGCCAGGGTGTGCAGGGCCTGGCCCATGTAGGTGGCGCTGACGCCGTTCTCCAGGTCGATGTCGACCCCGTCGAAGCCGTACTGCTGCATCAGCGTGTAGGCGGTGTTGGCGAAGCTGGTGGCGGAGGCCGAACTGTTCACCGCGATGGTGCCGTTCTGCCCGCCGATCGAGAGGACGACCTTCTTGCCGGCCGCCCGCTTGGCCGCGATGTCGGCCTTGAACTGGGCGTCGGTGTACCCGCCGAGGCGGGAGGAGAGGGTGCTGTCCAGGGTGAAGCTGATCGCTCCCTGGGTGGCCGTCGCGTCGGCGAAGGAGACCGCGATGATGTCGTAGGCGGCGGGCACGTCGCTGATCCGCTGGACGGTGGCGCCGTTGTCGAAGTTCTGCCAGTAGCCGGTCAGCAGGTGCTTGGGCAGGCCGGGGCCGGTCGAGGTGGCCGTCGGGGTCGGGGTGGTGGCGGTCGGGGTGGGCGTGGTGGCGGTCGGCGAGGGGCTGATCGTCGGGGTGGGGGTCGCGGGGGGCGACGAGCTGCCCGTCGGGGTCGGGGTCGGGGTGCCGGGCCCGATCAGCGAGACGTTGTCGACCAGGTAGGAGCCCTGGCCGTACCAGCCGTGGACGTAGACGGTGACGCTGGTGGTGCTCGCCCCGGTGGTGAAGGTGGTGCTGAGGTTGTTCCAACTCGTGCTGCTGGACCAGGTGCTGGGATCCGTGCTGCCGGTGCCGCGGGCACCGAGGTAGACGTACGGGCCCTGCACCTCGGAGCGCAGGGTGTAGGTGGAGGACGGCTTCACCGTGACGGTCTGGGCGCACTCGCCGGTGTCGCTGCTGGTCGGGGTGACGCGCAGCGCGGTCGAGGGGTGGTCCGCCGGGGTGGTGGGCGTGGTGCCGGCCGGGCAGTTCCAGTTGGTCAGGTGATTGCCGTACTCGAAGCCGCCGTTGGCGATGAGTTCGACGTCGGCGGCCTGGGCGCCGCCGGTCGACAGGACGAGGCTGGTCAGGCCGAGGGCGATCGCCGCGGTGCCGGCGAGCACGGTGTGGACGCCGCGGGCGCGGCGGTGTCGGGCAGGTTGCATGACTCCATCTCCAGTGGGGGAGGCCGGCCGACCCGGTGGGGGTGGGGCGTGCCGGGTGTCGATGGTGCGCGCGGGAGCGTCCGACGGTTCAAGTCACCGGTGGATCCGGGTACTTGCCTCACAAGGTGGAGTAGACCAATCCGGCTGTCAAGAGTGCGGTGCGGCCCGCGCCGCCTCGGCGCCCGCCCCGGTGGTCGCCACGCCGGTCGCCCCGGTGGTCGGCCGTGCGGTCGGTCGGGCGCCGCGCCCTCCTCGGGCGCACCGCCGCGCGTGCGGTGGTCGGCCGTGCGGCCCGCCGGGCGGCCCCGGCGCGTCGGCGCGGTTCCGGCAGGGGGAGTCGCCGCCCCCGGCCGGGCTGCCTGTCGGCGCCCGCCGCACCCGCGGTCACGGCGATGGAGCCGGCGCGGCCGGGAAGTCCGGCGAAGCACCCTTTCGGCCATAAAGTGGACAAAACGGAAACGGGCCCGGTGCGCCCACCTCCCGGCGGCGTCCGGCCTCCCGGCGGCTCCGTAGACTGGCCCCGTGAGCGACAAGGCCGAGCAGAACCCGTACACCATCCGCCCCGAGGGCGCCGAACCCTCGGACGCCCTGCGCGAGGTCGAGCAGGAGCTGGCCGGCCGCTGGCCGGAGAACAAGCTGGAGCCCTCGCTCGACCGGATCGAAACACTGATGGACATCCTCGGGCAGCCCCAGCGGGCCTTCCCGTCGATCCACATCACCGGTACCAACGGCAAGACCTCCACCGCCCGGATGATCGAGCGGCTGCTCAACACCTTCGAGCTGCGCACCGGCCGGTACACCAGCCCCCACGTGGAGTCGGTGACCGAGCGGATCAGCCTCGACGGCACCCCGATCAGCCCCGAGCGCTTCGTCGAGACCTACCGCGACATCGAGCCGTACGTCCGGATGGTCGACGAGGCCCAACCGGTGCCGATGTCCTTCTTCGAGGTGCTGACCGGCATGGCCTACGCGGCCTTCGCCGACACGCCGGTGGACGTCGCGGTGGTCGAGGTCGGGATGGGCGGCTCCTGGGACGCCACCAACGTCATCGACGCCGCCGTCTCGGTGATCACCCCGATCTCCCTCGACCACACCGACAAGCTCGGCGGCACCACCGGCGAGATCGCCGTCGAGAAGTCCGGGATCATCAAGTCCGGCGCGATCGCGGTCGTCGCCCAGCAGCAGCTCGACGCGGCCCAGACCGTGCTGAAGCGTGCGGTCGAGGTCGACGCGACGGTGGCCCGCGAGGGCATGGAGTTCGGCGTCCGCCACCGCGAGGTCGCCATCGGCGGGCAGCTGGTCACCCTGCGCGGGCTCGGCGGCGAGGACTACGAGGACGTCTTCATCCCGCTGCACGGGGAGCACCAGGCCCAGAACGCCTCGCTGGCGCTGGCCGCGGTGGAGGCCTTCTTCGGCGTCGGCGGCGCCCGCGGCGGCAAGCTCGACGTCGACAAGGTCCGCCAGGCGTTCTCCGGAGTCAGCTCGCCCGGCCGTCTGGAGGTCGTCCGGCGCAGCCCCACCATCCTGCTGGACGCGGCCCACAACCCGGCCGGCGCCGAGGCCACGGTTGCCGCGGTCGGCGAGGCCTTCGGCTTCACCAAGCTGGTCGGCGTGATCGCGACCAGCGGCGACAAGGACGTCTCCGGTCTGCTGGCGGCCTTCGAGCCGCTGCTCTCCGAGGTCGTGATCACCCAGAACTCGACCCACCGCCGGATGCCGGTGGACGAGCTGGCCGCCGTCGCGGTCGAGATCTTCGGCGAGGACCGCGTCCAGGTCGAGCCGCGGCTGGACGAGGCGATCGACGCCGCCGTCACGCTGGCGGAGGAGGACGGCGACCTCGGCGGCTGCGGCGTGCTGGTCACCGGTTCGGTCATCACGGTGGGCGAGGCGCGCCTGCTGCTCGGAAGGAAGTGACATGAGGACGCTCTGTTCCTCGACGCTGATCGGCGAGGTACTGCTGATCATGTTCGCCGGACTCGTGGCCACCCGGCTCACCGACGTCTCCGGTGCCACCATCTGGACGGTCAGCGCCATAGCGATGGTGCTCTGCGTCCTGCTCTGCGGCATGATCACCCGCCCCGGCGCGGTGGCGGTCGGCTGGGCGCTGCAGATCGGCCTGGTCGCCAGCGGTTTCCTGCTCCCGACGATGTTCGGCCTCGGCCTCGTCTTCGCCGCCCTCTGGTGGTGCTCGGTGCACTACGGCCGGCGGATCGACGAGATCAAGGCCGCCCGGGAGGCGCAGGCCGCGGGGAGTGCCGGGGCGGCAGTAGTAGCCTGACGCCGCGCCCGCGATCGCCGCGGGCGCCGTCCCGATCATCGGCGCCCCCGCGGGTCGGGGCCGGTCCGCCCCGGGCGGGTCAGCGGGGGCGGGCCGATGAGCTGCGCCGCTCACGCAAGGTAACCTTTCGGGTGAGCCCGCCTACACCATGCCGAACCGATTCTCCTGGAGCCGCACCGTGTCCCAGCGCACTCTCGTCCTGCTCAAGCCCGACGCCGTGAAGCGCGGCCTGGCCGGCGAGATCATCAGCCGCATCGAGCGGAAGGCCGGCTGGCAGCTCGCCGCCGTCGAGCTGCGGACCTTCGACCGGGCGACGCTGGAGCAGCACTACGAGGAGCACGTCGGCCGCCCGTTCTACGAGCCGCTGCTGGAGTTCATGACCTCCGGCCCCTCGATCGCGCTGATCGTCCAGGGCGAGAACGTCGTCCCGGGCATCCGCGCGCTGGCCGGTGCGACCGACCCGCTGCAGGCCGGCCCGGGCACGATCCGCGGCGACTTCGCCACCATCACCCGCGAGAACCTGATCCACGCCTCCGACTCGGAGACCTCCGCCGAGCGCGAGATCAAGATCTTCTTCCCCTCGCACGCGTGAGCGGGGCCCCGGCCGGCCACCCTTGAGCCGGCCGGGGCATTCTTATCCTCAAATACGGAACTCCGGGCTCCGACACGGCGTCCCAATCCTCGTAGAAGCGATCACGGCCCCGACAATGGGTGCTATCCCGTCCACCTCCGTCCACCCCGGCGGTCGTGGCTACGATGGACACAACTCATGGGCCCGGTACGGCTGCTCAGCTGGTGTCCGCCCTGTCACGGGCGTGCGCGATCGGTCCACTCCCCGCCATTGACTCCGAGCCCGGGAAGGCACACCAACCCCATGGCCAACAACCTGTCGTTCATCGGCCGTGACATGGCGATCGACCTCGGCACTGCCAACACGCTGGTGTACGTCAGGGGCAAGGGGATCGTCCTCAACGAGCCTTCCGTGGTCGCCGTCAACACCAACACCGGCGGCATCCTCGCGGTCGGCTCCGAGGCCAAGAAGATGATCGGCCGGACCCCCGGCAACATCGTCGCCATCCGCCCGCTCAAGGACGGCGTGATCGCCGACTTCGAGATCACCGAGCGGATGCTCCGCTACTTCATCCTCAAGATCCACCGGCGCCGCTACCTGGCCCGCCCCCGGGTCGTGGTCTGCGTCCCGTCGGGCATCACCGGAGTGGAGCGCCGCGCCGTGATCGAGGCCAGCTCGCAGGCCGGTGCCCGCCAGGTGCACATCATCGAGGAGCCGATGGCGGCCGCGATCGGTGCGGGCCTGCCCGTCCACGAGGCCACCGGCAACATGGTGGTGGACATCGGCGGCGGCACCACCGAGGTCGCGGTCATCTCGCTCGGCGGGATCGTCACGGCGCAGTCGATCCGGGTGGCCGGCGACGAACTGGACAACGCGATCGTGCAGCACATCAAGAAGGAGTACTCGCTCCTGCTCGGTGAGCGCAGCGCCGAACAGATCAAGATGAGCATCGGCTCCGCCTTCGCGCTGGAGGGCGAGAAGGACGAGCACGCCGAGATCCGCGGCCGGGACCTGGTCAGCGGCCTGCCCAAGACCGTGGTGATCTCCGCGGCCGAGGTGCGCGAGGCCATCGACGAGCCGGTGAACTCCATCATCGACGCCGTCAAGACCACCCTCGACCAGTGCCCGCCGGAGCTCGCCGGCGACGTGATGGACCGCGGCATCGTGCTCACCGGCGGCGGCGCCCTGCTGCGCGGCATGGACGAGCGGCTGCGCCGTGAGACCGGCATGCCCATCCACATCGCGGAGAACCCGCTCGACTCGGTGGCGCTCGGCGCCGGCAAGTGCGTCGAGGAGTTCGAGGCGCTCCAGCAGGTGCTCGACGCCCAGCCGCGGCGCTGAGCAACCACCAGCCGTACACGGACGTCCCTGACACGGACGGTCTTTCAACTGAAGGGCCCTCACCAGCCCACAGCCCGGTGGGGGCCGGCACCAGGACTCGGACGAAGGGGCAGCTCCAGCACCGTGAGGGACACACGAGAGAGCCGCTTGTTGCTCATCCTGCTGGTGGCCGTCGCCTTCGCACTGATCACCGTGGACATCAAGGGCGGCGAGAGCTCCCCGCTGGGCGGCGCCCGGCGGGCCGCCGCCGGAGTCCTCGGACCGGTCGAGCGGGGCGCGGCCTCGGCGGTCGACCCGGTCGCGGACACCGTCCGCGCGTTCCGGGAGGCCGCCACCCACCGGGGCCGCACCGACCAGCTCAACCAGGACAACACCGAACTGAGGCAGAAGCTGGCCTCCTCCGACGCCGCCGCCGGTCGCACCAAGCAACTGGACGACATGCTCCGGACGGCCGGTGCCGGTGGATACACCGTCAAGGCCGCCCAGGTCATCGCGATCGGGCCGGCCCAGGGCTTCTCCTGGACCATCACCGTCGACGCCGGCAGTGACGACGGCCTCACCCGCGACATGACGGTGATCAACGGCCAGGGCCTCGTCGGCCGGATCACCACCGTCGCACCGACCACCGCCACCGTGCTGCTCGCCTCCGACCCCGGCTTCAGCGCCGGCGCCCGGCTGGAGGGCAGCGGCGAGATCGGCTTCGCCTCCGGTCAGGGCACCGGCCCGATGAGGGTCTCGCTGCTGAACGGCCGGGCCCAGGTCAAGGAGGGCGACCGGATGGTCACCTTCGGATCGCAGAGCGGGCGCCCGTTCGTCCCCGGCGTGCCGATCGGCAAGGTGGTGGAGGTCGAGGCGACCCCGGGCCAGCTCACCAAGACCGTGCTGGTCGAGCCGTACGTCCAGTTCACCCGGCTGGACCTGGTCGGCGTGGTGGTGGTTCCGCCGCGCACCGACCCCCGTGACGCCGTCCTGCCGCCCGCCGGCGCCGCCGCCCAGGCACCCGCCGCGCCCGCGGCCCCGGCCGCCGCCGCTCCGCCCGCCAGTCCCGCAGGGGGGAACTGACCATGCGTCTCACCCGGATCCCGGTCTCCGCCGTCCTGATCCTGCTCGGCCTGGTCCTCCAGGTCAGCGTGTTCGGCCGGCTCCAGCTGCCCGGTGCCACCCCCGACGTCCTGCTGCTCGTGGTGATCGGCCTCGCCATGGTGTACGGCCCGACCGGCGGCTGCCTGGTCGGTTTCGCGGCCGGTCTGCTGGCCGACCTCGCCCCGCCGTCCGACCACGCGATCGGCCGCTACGCGCTCGTCCTGTGCCTGATGGGGTACGCCGCCGGGCTGCTGCGCGGCGAGCACGGACGCCAGCGCTCGGTCGGCGGCGCGCTGCTGGTGGTGGCCGGGGCCGCGGTCGTCTCCACCCTGCTGTACGCGATGGTCGGCGCCCTGGTCGGCGACACCGCGGCCCGGCACGTCGGCCTGACCGGCCTGGTCGTCAGCGCCGTGATCTACGACCTGCTGCTGGCCCCCTTCGTGGTGCCCGTGGTGATGCTGGTCGCCCGCCGCTTCGAGCACGACCCGGTGGCGGCGGCGAACGGCGACAGCGCCGGCAACGGCGCGAACCTGGGCACGCTCACGCGCTACCGCACCACCCGGGAGGCCTCCGCCGGCCCCTCGTACGGCAAGAAGAAGCGCGGCCTGGGCCTGGCCAAGCGCCCGTAGCCCGCCCCGACGCGAGCCCGCGCGGCTCGTCGAACCACCGCCCGAACCCTCGCCCTCTGGAGCGCACGCGACGTGAGCAACATCCCCGAGACCGGACGAACCCGGCGGGTGACGATCCGTCTGGTGGTCCTGCAGATCCTGGTGTTGTCCCTGCTCGCCACCCTCGGCGGGCGGCTCTGGTACCTGCAGATCCGCAGCGCCAGCGAGTACACCGCCAAGGCGACCGGAAACCACATCCGCGAGGTGGTGGAGCCGGCCGTGCGGGGCGAGATCCTGGACGCCTCGGGCCGCATCCTTGCCGCCAACGAGGCCCGGCTGGTGGTCTCGGTCAGCCGCACCTCGCTGCTCCAGCAGAAGGACGGCGGCAAGGGCGTGCTCGGCCGGCTCGCCGAGGTGCTCGGCATGCCGGCCAAGGACCTCCAGGAGAAGGTCCGGCTCTGCGACGCCAAGACGCCGCAGCCCTGCTGGAACGGTTCTCCCTACCAGCCGATCCCGGTCACCAAGGAAGCCACCACCCAGCAGGCCATGCAGATAATGGAACGCCGCGAGGACTTCCCCGGCGTGACCGCGCAGCCCACCGCCGTCCGCCACTACACCGGCGTCGAGGGGGCCAACGCGGCCCAGGTGCTCGGCTACCTCTCCCCGGTCACCGACGACGAGGTCACCAAGAGCGCCGACAAGAGCGGCCGGGACCGCTACCTGCCGGCCGACCAGATCGGCCGGGCCGGCCTGGAGTCGGTGTACGACGGCGACCTGCGCGGCACCGCCGGCATCACCAGCCTGGAGGTCGACAACCTCGGCCGGGTGATCGGCACCGCCGGGACGGTCGAGTCGCAGCCCGGCAACAACCTGGTCACCAGCATCGACGCCCGGGTCCAGAAGGTCACCGAGGACAACCTGCTGCAGGCCATGGCGGACGCCCGCAAGGTCTTCGACAAGAACTCCAACCGCAACTACGAGGCCGACTCCGGCGCCGCGGTCGTGATGGACGTGCACACCGGGCGCATCGTCGCGATGGCCAGCGCGCCGTCCTACGACCCCAACCTCTGGACGGGCGGCATCTCCGGCAAGGACTACCAGGCCCTGACCAGCAAGGACTCCAACTTCCCGCTGCTGAACCGGGCCATACAGGGTCAGTCCGCACCCGGCTCCACCTTCAAGGTGGTCTCCACCGCCGCCGCCGCCCAGGCCGGCTACTCGCTCACCGGCAACTACCCCTGCCCGAGCAGCCTGACCATCGGCGGACGCGAGTTCAAGAACTACGAGAGCCAGGGCTACGGCTCGATCACCCTGGAACGCGCCCTGGAGGTCTCCTGCGACACCGTGTTCTACGGTCTCGCCTACGACCAGTGGATGAAGGACGGCGGCATCAAGCCGAAGAAGGACCCGGGCGACTGGTTCTTCAAGACCGCCCACCAGTTCGGCCTCGGCGCCAAGACCGGCATCGACCTGCCGGCCGAGGCCCCCGGCCGGGTGCCCGACCGCCAGTGGAAGCAGTCCTTCTACGACAACAACAAGGACGCGTGGTGCCGGCAGGCCGAGAAGGGCGGCAAGGAGTACAGCGACCTGATCGCCAAGGAGAACTGCGTCGACGGCAACGTGCTGCGTGCCGGTGACGCCGTCAACTACGCGATCGGGCAGGGCGACACCCTGGTCACCCCGCTCCAGATGGCTCGGATCTACTCCGCCCTCGCCAACGGCGGCACGCTCTACCGCCCGACCATCGGCAAGGCCGTGATGAGCCCGGGCGGCGACCTCGTCCGCGAGATCGCCCCGCACGAGGACGGCAAGCTGCCGACCGAGGCCAAGACCCTGGAGTACATCGACCAGGCCACCGCCGGCGTCGTCGCCACCGGTACCGCCGCCTGGAAGTTCACCGGCGCCGGCTGGCCGCAGGGCAAGATCGAGCTGCACGCCAAGACCGGCACCGCCGAGGTCGAGGGCAAGCAGACCACCTCGTACCTGACCACCTACAGCCGCGACTACGCGATCGTGATGACGATGAGCCAGGGCGGCACCGGCTCCGGCGGCTCCGGCGACGCCGTCCGGCGCATCTACCAGGCGCTGTACGGCGTGGACGACAAGGGCAACGTCGACACCGGCAAGGCACTGCTGACCAAGCCGCAGGCCGAACTGCCCAAGTTCGGCCCCGACGGCACCGCCATCGTCAAGCCCGCCGCGTACACCTACGAGCACCCCGCCTTCGCGGACCCGGCGCAGCCCACCGGCGGCCCCGCGTACTGGACGGCGGCGGGCCCCGCGCTCGAACCGACCCGCAGCACCTGGAACGGCAGCTCCGGAAGGGGCCGGTGATGACCTCCTACGGCTCGTACCGCCAGATCCGGCTCTCCCCGCAGCGCGGGGCGGTCTCCAAGGCACTCGCCAAGGACTCCCCGCTGCGCAAGCTCGACTGGATACTGATACTGGCCGCGCTGGTGCTGTCGCTGGGCAGCGCCCTGCTGGTCTGGTCGGCCACCCGGGGCCGCGACAACCTCACCCACGGCGACCCGCAGTACTTCCTCTACCGCCACCTCACCAACCTGGTGATCGGCCTCGCCCTGTGCGCGGTGGTGATCGGCATAGGGAGTCGGCGGTTCCGCACGCTGGTGCCGTTCGTCTACGTCGCCGTGATGCTGATGCTGGTGGCCACGCTCAGCCCGCTGGGCTCCACCATCAACGGGCAGCACTCCTGGATCCAGTTCGGCGGCGGCTTCTCGATGCAGCCGGCCGAGTTCGCCAAGCTGGCGATCGTGCTCGGGATGGCCGTGGTCATGTCCGCCCGGGTGGACGCCGGCGACCGCGAGTTCCCGGGGGACCGCAGCGTCTTCCAGGCCCTCGTCGCGGCGACCGTCCCGATGGCGATCGTGATGCTGATGCCGGACGCCGGGTCGGTGATGGTGATGGCCGTCATCGTGCTGGGCATCCTGCTGGCCTCCGGCGCGGCCAACCGCTGGACGTTCGGACTGCTGCTGGCCGGCATCGGCGGCTGCGTCGCGATCTGGAAGCTCGGCGTGCTGAGCAAGTACCAGATCGACCGCTTCGCCGCCTTCGCCAACCCCGCACTGGACCCGTCCGGCGTGGGCTACAACACCGCCCAGGCCCGGATCGCGATCGGCTCCGGCGGACTCACCGGCAAGGGGCTGTTCCACGGCACCCAGACCACCGGCCAGTTCGTCCCCGAGCAGCAGACCGACTTCGTGTTCACGGTGGCCGGCGAGGAACTCGGCTTCCTCGGCGCCGCCGCGATACTGCTGCTGCTCGGCGTGGTGCTCTGGCGGGCCTGCCGGATCGCCCGGCACGCGACCGACCTCTACGGCACCATCGTGGTCGCCGGCGTCGTCGCCTGGTTCGCCTTCCAGGCCTTCGAGAACATCGGGATGTGCCTGGGCATCATGCCGGTCGCCGGCATCCCGCTGCCGTTCGTCAGCTACGGCGGTTCGTCGATGTTCGCCGTCTGGGTCGCGATCGGGCTGATGCAGGCGGTGCACAGCCAGCGGCCGATAGGGGTCTGAACCCCGGCTCCCACCCGGCCGGCGGTGCTGCTGCGGGGCCTCTTGCCTAGGCCCGGCCGGCGGCGCCGGCCGTCGGCGTCGCGGCGTCCAGGACGGCCGGCAGCAGGCCGGGGAAGAGGGCGTCCAGGTCCTCCCGGCGGAGCGCCATCAGCCGCCTGGTGCCCTCGATCCTGGTCCAGGTCACCCCGGCCTCGCGCAGGACCTTGAGGTGGTGCGAGAGCGTCGACTTGGAGAGCCGGACGTCCAGCTCGCTGCAGTACCGCTCGCCGGCCGCGCCCAGCTGCGCCACGATGGCCAGCCGGACCGGGTCGCTCAGGGCGTGGAAGAGTCCGGCGAGCTGGATGTCCTGGCGGGCGGGATGGCTCGGGATGCGCACTGCGGTCTCCTGTCCTGCCCCGGCCCCGCCACCTCCGGGTCTCCTGCTGCGGGCGTCCTGCTGCGGGCCGCCGGGGCGGCGGCCGGCCGGCGACGGCGATTCTACGGCGCGGGCCCGGTGCCCCTCGGGGCGCCCGCCACCACGCCCGCCGCCACCACGCCCGCCGCCACCATGCCCGCCGCCGCCATGCCCGCCGCTACCAGGAGTCCCAGTGCGCGATCCGCCCGGCGGCGACCCTGGGCCCCCGTCGGAAGTCGGTGCCGATGGTGTGGGCCAGCGGCACCAGTGCGGCCTGCACGGTGGTCTCGTAGGGGATGCCGAGGAGTTCGGCCGCCTCGCGCTCGTAGTGCAGGTGCGGGGTGGTCCAGGCGGTGCCCAGGCCGCGTGAGCGCGCGGCGAGCATGAACTGCCAGACGGCCGGCAGGATCGACCCCCAGGTGTTGGCCTGGCCGACGTGCGTCGCGGTCTCCTGCCGGTCCTCGACCCGCACGCAGGGCACCACCAGCACCGGCACCTCGTGCAGGTGGTCGAACAGGTGCTGGGCGCTGTCGGCCAGTCGGAGCCGGCGGGCCGTGTCGTGCAGGGTCCGGTCGACGCCCGTGCCGGCGACCCGCTGGCGGGGGCTGACCAGACCCCGACGGTAGAGGTCGGCGAGCAGGGCCCGCCGGGCCGGGTCGGTGACGATCACGAAGTCCCACCGCTGCCGGTTCCGGCCGGTGGGTGCCTGGATCGCCAACTCCAGGCATTCCTCGATCAGTTCACGCGCCACCGGGCGGTCGAGGTCGAGCCGCCGGCGCACCGCGCGCGTGGTGGTGAGCAGGTCGTCGACGGACAGGTCCGGGCGTGTCATGAGGCCGTCTCCTGGTGAGCGTGCGTCAGAAATCGTGCTTGCGTGAGGCGTTGTGCATTTTCTATTGTTCGAGAACCATAGAACATTGGAACCAGCCTTGGAAGGGCGTGACGCCGTGCACCCCGACGACCCCCGGCTCTCCTGGGACGGCATCAGTGGCTGGGAGCCCGGCCCGGCCGGCCTGCTGCCGCTGCGCATCCCCCAGCAGCGGATCGCGACCGCGCTGTCCGCCAACTTCGCGCGGCTCGCCCGACTACCGGCCGGCGCCCGCTTCGCCGTCCGCACCGACGCCCCCGAACTCGTCCTGGAGCTGGACGCCGAAGCCGGCCCCGCGCCCCTCGACGTCCGGCGGGACGGCGAACTGCTGCACCGCACCCACCTCGCCGGCGGCCCGCAACGCCTCGTCCTGCCGCTGCGGCCCGGCGGGGCGGTCCGTGAGGTCGAGGTCTGGCTCCCGCACCTGAGCGAGACCCGCCTGCGCTCCGTCGACCTCCCGGGCCACCGCGCCCTGGAGCCGGTCGCGCGCACCGGCCCGCGCTGGATCGCGTACGGCAGCTCGCTCACCCACGCGATGTTCCCGGCCGGCCCCTCGGAGAGCTGGACCGCCCTGATCGCCGGCCGGGAGGGCTGGCGGCTGCGCAACCTCGGCTTCGCCGGCGAGGCCTACCTCGACCCGGTGGTCGCCCGCGCCGTCCGCGACACCCCCGCCGACCTGATCACCCTGGAGATCGGCACCAACGCGTACATCCGCAGCGTGTTCACCGCCCGCAGCTGGGGATCCGCGCTCTGCGGCTTCGTGGAGACCGTCAGGGACGGGCAGCCGGACACCGCGATCGCCGTGATCACCGCCCTGCCCTCGGTGGACCGCGAACAGGTCGTGAACACCGCCGGCGTCACCCTGGCCGGGATCCGGCGACTGACCGCCGACGCCGTCCGGGTGCTCCAGCGCCTCGGGGACGAGCGACTGCACCTGGTGGACGGTCTCGCCGTCCTGCCGGTCACCGACGCCGACGACCTCTACGCGGACGGACTGCACCCCACGCCCGAGGGGGAGCACCAACTCGCCCGCCGGGTGACACCGTTCCTCCGGGCGATCCCGCTCGGAGGATAGCCCCCGACGCCCGGGCCCGCCGCTCGGCCGGCGCGGGGGGACGCGGGCACGGGAGGCGCGGGCACGGGGGCCCGGGAGTGCGAGGCCGCCGGGGAGCGCGGGATCGTCCCGTCCGGACGCCCCGGCGGTTCGGCTACCCTTGAGGGTCACCCCAGTTCCTGTCGTAAGGGTTCCTAGTTACATGACTGTCGAATCGGTCTTCCCACGCCTGGAGGCCCTCCTCCCGCACGTCCAGAAGCCGATCCAGTACGTCGGCGGCGAGCTCAACTCGACCGTCAAGGACTGGGACGCCTGCGACGTCCGCTGGGCGCTGATGTACCCCGACGCCTACGAGGTCGGCCTCCCCAACCAGGGCGTCATGATCCTGTACGAGGTGCTCAACGAGCGCGAGGGCGTGCTCGCCGAGCGGACCTACAGCGTCTGGCCCGACCTCGAAGCGCTGATGCGCGAGCACCGCGTGCCGCAGTTCACCGTGGACGCGCACCGCCCGGTCAAGGCCTTCGACGTGTTCGGGCTCTCCTTCTCCACCGAGCTCGGCTACACCAACATGCTCACCGCCCTCGACCTCGCCGGCATCCCGCTGGAGGCCAAGGACCGCACCCTCGACGACCCGATCGTCCTCGCCGGCGGCCACGCGGCCTTCAACCCCGAGCCGATCGCGGACTTCATCGACTGCGCCGTCGTCGGCGACGGCGAGCAGGCCGTCCTCGACATGACCGAGATCATCCGCGCCTGGAAGGCCGAGGGACGCCCCGGCGGCCGTGACGAGGTGCTGCTGCGCCTCGCGAAGACCGGCGGGTTCTACGTGCCGCGGTTCTACGACGTCGAGTACCTGCAGGACGGCCGGATCGGGCGGGTCGTGCCCAACCGGGCCGGCGTGCCGTGGCGGGTGTCCAAGCACACCGTCATGGACCTCGACGAGTGGCCCTACCCCAAGCAGCCGCTCGTCCCGCTCGCCGAGACCGTGCACGAGCGGATGTCCGTCGAGATCTTCCGAGGCTGCACCCGCGGGTGCCGCTTCTGCCAGGCCGGCATGATCACGCGCCCCGTGCGGGAGCGAAGCATCACCGGCATCGGCGAGATGGTCGAGCGCGGACTCAAGGCGACCGGCTTCGAGGAGGTCGGCCTGCTCTCGCTGTCGAGCGCCGACCACACCGAGATCGGCGACATCGCCAAGGGCCTGGCCGACCGCTACACCGAGGACAAGATCGGGCTGTCGCTGCCCTCCACCCGCGTCGACGCCTTCAACATCGACCTCGCCAACGAGCTGACCCGCAACGGTCGCCGCTCGGGCCTCACCTTCGCCCCCGAGGGCGGCAGCGAGCGCATCCGCAAGGTGATCAACAAGATGGTGTCGGAGGAGGACCTGATCCGCACCGTCTCGACCGCCTACGGCAACGGCTGGCGCCAGGTGAAGCTGTACTTCATGTGCGGCCTGCCCACCGAGACCGACGAGGACGTGCTCCAGATCGGCGAGATGGCGAAGAACGTCATCCAGAAGGGCCGCGAGGTCACCGGCCAGAACGACATCCGCTGCACCGTCTCCATCGGCGGGTTCGTGCCCAAGCCGCACACCCCCTTCCAGTGGGCCCCGCAGCTCTCCGCCGAGGACACCGACGCCCGGCTGACCAAGCTGCGCGACTCGATCCGCGGCGACCGCAAGTACGGCAAGAACATCGGCTACCGCTACCACGACGGCAAGCCCGGCATCGTCGAGGGCCTGCTCTCGCGCGGCGACCGCCGCATCGGCGCCGTGATCCGCGCCGTCTACGAGGACGGCGGCCGCTTCGACGGCTGGCGCGAGCACTTCAGCTACGACCGCTGGATGGCCTCCGCCGAGAAGGGCCTGGCCGGCACCGGCGTCGACGTCGACTGGTACACCACCCGCGAGCGCACCTACGAGGAGGTGCTGCCCTGGGACCACCTGGACAGCGGCCTCGACAAGGACTGGCTCTGGGAGGACTGGCAGGACGCCCTGGAGGAGGTCGAGGTCGACGACTGCCGCTGGACGCCGTGCTTCGACTGTGGCGTGTGCCCTCAGCTCGGAACCTCCATCCAGGTGGGGCCCACGGGGCAGAAGCTTCTGCCGCTGAGCGTGGTCAAGAACTAGCGTGCGCCAGGAGGCCGCCCCGTCGTCCGAGGGGGCGGCCTCCTGCCGTTACGGCTCGGGGAACGAGTCGCCCTTGACCACCAGGCGCTCTGCCACGTCCTTGGGGACGGCCAGTTCCAGGAGGACCTCGGGAGCCCTGGCCTTGGGGATCTTGGCCCGGTGGACCCGGCAGACGAGCCCGGCGCGGCGCAGATCCCGGGCCATCTCTTCCCGTCCGCCCCGTTCCCAGCGCTTGCGAAAGGTGTCGCCGTTTCCGACCTGCACCCATCGGTCCTCTGCGGATTCCGGGCCGAGTGCGTTCAGCTGGGCGATCAACCTGTCCAGGTGTTTTTGCGCTTGCTCGCGGGCGAAGGCGTTGCTGGTGAAGCGTCCCGATGGCTCCAGCTCGGCCATGTATCCGGCGATGCCGTCTTCGAGGGCTCTCCTCCGCTCTCGCCCGTCTGCTCCCGCCACATACTCCCGGACACGGACCGGCTCCTCACCCAAGGCGCTCATGACCTGGTCGAACAGTCGACGGTAGATGACCTCAGGATCCGGTGCGCCCAGGCCGCCACTCGGACAGTTCCGGCAGCGAAGGTACTCGTAGGTGCGCTGCTTGCCCCTGGTCCGGTGCACTGTCATATGGGTGGCGCAGTCCGCGCACACCAGAACTCCCAGGAACCGGGTGGCGCCACCAGGAGCCCTGGCCGGTTGGGCCTTCGCGCGTGAATCCAGAGCCGTCTGGAGCGCCTGCCACTCGGATTCCGTGAAGACTCCGTCGGCAACCCTGACGACCTTGCCGTCCCTGCCGCGGACAATCTTCGACCGGCGGGCTCCACCGGTCTTGTCCTCCGTCACGCGAAGTCCGAGCAATGCCGGGTTCCGCAGCCTGTGCAGCAAGGTACTGGCGGTCCACCGCCCGCCGCCACCAGTGGGTATGCGGGCCCGCGTGAGCACAGTGGCCATGCGGCGAGCCGACACTCCGCGCAGGGCCGCGCCGTGGCACCAGCGCAGGACACGGCGGGCCCCCTCATCGACGACGAGTTTGCCGCCACCGTCGGCTGTGTAACCGTACGGCGGCTTTCCGACGAGCCAGTCCGCCTGGGTCCTGGTGTAGTTCCAGAGGCTGGCTACACGGGTACCGGTTCCGGCGGCCTCGATCTCCGCCACGCCGGCGAGGATCTCGGCCGTCGCGATGCCCGTCGGGGTGGAGAGGTCGATGGCCTCGTGGCGGGAGACGAGGTTCTTCTGATGCCTCAGGCACCAGTCGATCATCACACTCAAGTCGCTGAGGCGGCGGACGAAGCGGTCGAGCTTCCAGAAGAGAAGTACGTCGAAGTCGGGAGCACGTTCGTTGAGCCAGCTCCCCAACTCCCGACGTCTCCAGGGCGAAACCTTGGTCGCTGACACGTTGAGGTCGCTTGCAACGCCGACAACGCGGTAGCCCCGCTCCAGGGCGAGAACGCGCAAGTCGAGCTCCTGTCGGACCGGCGACGTGCTCTCGGCGGTGAGGGTCGAGAGCCTGATCGACAGCAGTGCCCGCGGTGCATCGTCCGGGAGTGACGTGTCCCTCCGGTTCAACTCCTCCAGCAGCGCCAGATCAGGCTCCCGCCAATGGGTCACGGCGGTCCGTATTCCTGCCTCGTTCTTGGGTTGCTCGTGCATATCCCTCCAACGGCCGCCGGTCCTTGTCGGTTATGGGTGTGTCCGGGTATGGCACACATGCACACCGAGATCCGGATCGGCCTCACCGGTGTGAAGCCGCTGCCGCTGACGGTCGTCAAGTTCTGCACTACGATCACAGGCCCGAAACCGTCGCGGAGCGCGCCGGGCTGAAGACCCGTCGGCCGGCCCGGCCCGGGCGGCCCGACCCGGCGGTCCGGGTCACGGGGGAGCGGGACATGAGCGGATCCGACAGACCGGCGGCGGGACCGAGCCTGGAGAAACAGCCGGCCGACCGCGCGCCGGCCGACCGGCCCGGGCCGGAGCCGCGGCCGACACCGGCGCAGGGCTGCCTGGTCGGGGTGATCCGGGTACCGGTGCGGATCTTCGCGTTCGTGGTGATCCTGCCGCTGCGCTTCGTCTGGGAGCTGCTGGTCCTGGCGGCCCGCCCGGTCGGGGCGGCCCTGGTCGGGGCCGGGCGGGTGCTGCGCCGGGTGCTGGTCTGGCCGTTCGCCGCGCTGTGGCGCTACCTGCTCGTTCCGCTGGGCCGGGGGCTCTCCCGGGCCGGGCGGGTGCTGCGCCGGGTACTGGTCTGGCCGTTCGCCGCGCTCTGGCGCTACCTGCTGCTGCCCGCACTGGGCCTGCTCCGCCGGTTCCTGCTCGCTCCGCTCGGGACGGCCCTGGGGTGGCTGGCCTCCGGGGTGTTCCACCTGGTGCTCGGGACGGGCCGGCTGGTGCTGTGGCTCTTCGAGACGCTGGTGTGGCGGCCCACCGGCTGGGTGTGGCGCAGCGTGCTGGTTCCGCTCGGATCCGTGCTCGGACGCGTCGGCGCCGGACTGCTGTGGCTGCTGCGGCACTCCTTCGACCTGTTGGTCGTGCAGGCCGCGCGCCTGCTGTGGCGGTACGGGCTCGCGCCGCTGGGCGCCGCGCTGCGCCGGCTGGGCCGCGAGCTGGTGCGGCTGGTGGTCGCGGCCGCCCGGCTGCTGCGCCGGCTGGCCGTCCTGCTGCTGGTCGGGCCCGCGCGGTGGTCGTGGCGGGCCGTGCTGACACCGGCCTGGCGGGGGCTGCTCGCTCTGGACGTCCTGGTCGGCCGGGTGCTGGTGCGGGCGGTCGGGGCGCTGTCGACGGGGGTGGCCCGGCTGGTCGAGCACCTGGTGCTGCGGCCGTTGTCCCTGCTGGCCCGGTACGTGCTGCGCCCGGCGGCCGTCGGGCTGGGGTGGCTGGTCGAGCACCTGGTGCTGGTTCCGCTCGGGTGGCTCTGGCGGGTGCTGCTCCTCCCGCTGCTGCGCGAGCTGGGCCGGGCCGTCGTCCGGGCCTGGCGCCTCGGCGGGCGGATCTGGCGGTTCGCGGTGGTCCGGCCGTGCCGCTGGGTGCGGCGTGACGTGTGGTGGCCGGTGAAGGAGGAGCTGCGTCGGGCCCGGCAGACGGTGCGCGCGACCATCCGCGAAGTGCGCCGCTCGCTGACCGGGTGACCGTGCCGGCCGCGCGCGTCCCTGGTCAGGCTTCTGACCAGGGGCGGAGCGCGGCGGCCCGGTAGGCGCGTACCCTTTGGTACGACAGAGTCCGGGCCGGGCCAGCGCGCGCGGCCGGACGGGGACACTGACTAAGGACTGAGCGACCTGGCACGCCGAACGCCCGACGGTCCGCCGCCCGCACCGACGGTGCAGCGCATCCGTCTCCGCTACACCAAGCGCGGCCGACTGCGTTTCACCAGCCACCGTGACTTCCAGCGCGCCTTCGAGCGCGCGCTGCGCCGGTCGGCCGTCCCGATGGCCTACTCGGCCGGCTTCACGCCGCACCCCAAGGTCTCGTACGCCAACGCCGCCCCGACCGGGGTCGCGAGCGAGGCGGAGTACCTGGAGATCGGCCTGGCGGCCGTCCGTGACCCGGCGGAGCTGCGCGCGCTGCTCGACGAGTCGCTGCCGACGGGCCTGGACGTCATCGACGCCGTCGAGGTCCGGACGCCGAACTTCGTGGAGCGCCTGGAGGCCTCCGAGTGGCTGGTCCGGCTGGACGGCGTGGAGCAGGACGAGGCCGCCCGCGCGGTCGCGCTGTTCCTCGCCGAGGAGCAGGTCGAGGTCGAACGCCTGACCAAGAACGGGGTCCGTCGCTTCGACGCGCGCGGCCCGGTGGCGGCGCTCGACATCGTCTCGCCGCAGGTGGGAAATGGTCCGGACGGGCACTCGGAGGGGGAGTCCGATGTTCGGACGGCCCGTCCCTGTGCGATACTGCGCCTGGTAGTACGACACGCCACACCCGCCGTACGACCCGACGACGTTTTGTCCGGTCTCCGTGTGACGGCCGACCTGGCGCCGCCGGTCCCCGCTGAGGTGACCAGGCTGGCGCAGGGGCCGCTCGACGAGGGGACCGGCACGGTGACCGACCCGCTGGCGCTCGACCGCGCCGCGGCCCCGGCCGGCCCTGTAGAGGCTGCTGGGCCGCGCGCAACCGCGTCCGCCTAGCGGGCGGAGGCCGGGTTCAGGACAACTGGACCGTCTGGCACTCCAGGCCCCCGCGGCTCCCCAGGGGAGCGAGCGTCGTCGAAGCACAGGCCGGCACCTTGCGGCCCGCCGACCCCGATGGTCGGCGGGCCCGAGGACCCCTTCCGGGAGCCACCCGGGGTTGGGGGACGGCGCAGCTTGGGAACACCTGAGAAGACTGGTCAGACCAGAAGACTTTCGACACCCCGCAACTGTGCGGGGCGCCGAGCGAGACTACGAGCCCCTGTGCGGCCTCGCGTCCGCACGGTGGCACCGTGGAAGGTCCGGCAGTGGCATCCGTGAGGATGCCGGCCGGCCACCGGTGCCGCACCGTGCCCGATGCGGAGCCCGGGGGCCTGACGGGAGATCCACCCGCATGCTCGATAACACCGATCCGCAGCAGCCTGCCGCCGCGGGCTCCAACGAGTCCGGCGGCACCGAGGGCGCGTCCGCCGCTCCGCCGCGGCGCCGTCGCCGGGCGGTCTCCCGCCCGGCGGGCACCCCGCAGAGCGCGGGCGCCGAGGGCGCCGAGACCGTGGTTGCGGCCGCCGAGCCGGTCGCCGAGGCGCCCGTCGAGGAGCCGGCCGAGGCCGCGCCCGTCGAGAAGCCGGTCCGGGCCCGCCGGACCCGTAAGCGTGCCGAGGCCCCCGCCGGGGCGCCGGAGGCCGCCGAGATCATCGTCACACCCGCCGCCGAGGTCGCCGAGCCGGTCGCCGAGGCGCCCGTCGAGGAGCCGGCCGAGGCCGCGCCCGCCGAGAAGCCGGTCCGGGCCCGCCGGACCCGCAAGCGTGCCGAGGCCCCCGCCGGGGCGCCCGCCGCCGAGCCGGTCGCGGAGCAGCCCGTCGTGGAGCCGCCGGCCGTCGAGCCGGTCGTGGAGCAGCCCGTCGCCGAGGAGGCGCCGGCCGCTCCCGCCCGCCGCCCCCGCCGCCGTCGCGTGGTGGAGAGCGCCCCCGTGGTCGAGGAGACCCCGGTCGTGGCCGAGGAGCCCGTCGAGGAAGAGGTCGTCGAGGAGCCCGAGGCGGTCGCCGCCCCGGTCGCTGAGCCCGCTCCCGTGGCCGCTCCGGTCGTGGAGGCCGAGCCCGCTCCGCGGGCCCGTCGCCGTGCGGTGCGCCCGTCCACTGCGATCTTCCAGGCGCCGGTCTTCCAGGAGCCCGCGCCCTTCGTCGCGCCGACCCAGCCCGCCGCCCCGGCCGCTTCGGCGCCCGCCGAGCCCGCCGCCCCTGCGGCGAAGCAGGCGCCGGCCGTGAAGCAGGCTCCGGCCGCGCGGCAGGCGCCGGCCGAGGCCGCGCCCGCCGAGTCCGACGACGAGTTCGAGTACAGCGGGGTCGGCCGTCGCCGCCGTACCCGCACGCAGGTGCGGGTGCAGCCGCCGGCCCGCCAGCGGGCCGCCGCGGCCCCGGTCGCCGCGCCGGCGCCCGCTGCTCCGGTCGAGGCCCCGGCCCCCGCGCCGGTCGCCGAGCCCAAGGCCGAGCCCGCGACCGCCGGCCCCGAGCAGGAGGCGGAGTGGGAGGACGACCGTCCGTCCCGCCGTCGCCGCCGGGGCGGCCGTCGCCGCCGTCGCGGTGAGGCCGAGGAGTTCGAGCCGGAGACGCAGGAGGCCGAGCAGCCCGCCGAGGAGCCGGCCGTCGCCGACGAGGAGGACGAGGACGACGACCTGGCCTCGGGCCTGGCGTCCTCGCGCCGTCGTCGCCGTCGCCGTCGTCGCAGCGGTGAGGCCGGCGCCGAGCCCGCCGAGAGCACCCCCGCCGAGGACGGCGTGCGGACGGTCGTGAAGGTCCGCGAGCCGCGCCGCCGTTCCACCGAGCCGTCGTTCGACCCGGACGAGGTGCAGTCCATCAAGGGCTCCACCCGCCTGGAGGCGAAGAAGCAGCGCCGCCGTGAGGGCCGCGAGCTGGGCCGCCGCCGGGTGCCGATCATCACCGAGGCCGAGTTCCTGGCCCGCCGCGAGTCGGTCGAGCGCGTGATGGTCGTGCGTCAGAACGGCCTGCGCACCCAGATCGGCGTGCTGGAGGACGGCGTCCTCGTCGAGCACTACGTCAACAAGGAGCAGGCCACCTCGTACGTCGGCAACGTCTACCTGGGCAAGGTCCAGAACGTGCTGCCGTCGATGGAGGCCGCCTTCGTCGACATCGGCAAGGGCCGCAACGCGGTGCTGTACGCCGGTGAGGTCAACTTCGGTTCGCTGGGCGGCCACGGCGGCCCGCGCCGGATCGAGTCGGTGCTGAAGTCCGGTCAGTCCGTGCTGGTGCAGGTCTCCAAGGACCCGATCGGCCACAAGGGCGCCCGGCTGACCAGCCAGATCTCGCTGCCCGGCCGCTACCTGGTGTACGTGCCCGAGGGCTCGATGACCGGGATCAGCCGCAAGCTGCCCGAGAACGAGCGCGCCCGCCTGAAGCAGATCCTCAAGCGGATCGTCCCCGAGGACGCGGGCGTGATCGTGCGCACCGCCGCGGAGGGCGCCAGCGAGGACGAGCTGACGCGTGACGTGCAGCGCCTGCAGGCGCAGTGGGAGGAGATCCAGAAGAAGGCCGCCACCGGCAACGCCCCGGCGCTGCTCTACGGCGAGCCGGACATGACCGTCCGGGTCGTGCGCGACATCTTCAACGAGGACTTCACCAAGGTCATCGTCTCCGGCGACGAGGCGTGGAAGACCATCCACGAGTACGTCGGCGGGGTCGCCCCCGACCTGGCCGAGCGGCTCCAGCGCTGGACCTCCGACGTGGACGTCTTCGCCACCTACCGGATCGACGAGCAGCTGATGAAGGCGCTGGACCGCAAGGTCTGGCTGCCCAGCGGCGGTTCGCTGGTGATCGACCGGACCGAGGCGATGATCGTCGTCGACGTCAACACCGGCAAGTTCGTCGGCCAGGGCGGCAACCTCGAGGAGACCGTCACCCGCAACAACATCGAGGCGGCCGAGGAGATCGTGCGCCAGCTGCGGCTGCGCGACCTCGGCGGCATCATCGTGATCGACTTCATCGACATGGTGCTGGAGTCCAACCGGGACCTGGTGCTGCGCCGTCTGCTGGAGTGCCTGGGCCGGGACCGGACCAAGCACCAGGTGGCGGAGGTCACCTCGCTCGGCCTGGTGCAGATGACCCGCAAGCGGGTCGGCCAGGGCCTGCTGGAGTCCTTCTCCGAGCCGTGCGTGCACTGCAACGGCCGTGGCGTCATCGTGCACATGGAGCAGCCGACCGCCCCCGGTGGCGGCGGCGGCCCGGTGGGGACCTCCGGCGAGGCCGGCACCGCCGGCGGCAAGCGCCGCCGCCGGGGCAAGGGCGGCGCCGGGCACGACGAGCCGCAGGCGCACCTGCTGGACGAGGAGACGGCCGACGAGGCCGCCGACCACGACCACGAGCACGAGGAGTTCGAGATCGTCTCGAACGGCGAGCAGCTCGTGATCGAGGTGCCGGGCGGTCCGACCGTCGAGGTCGCCGAGCCGGCCGTCGAGGAGCCGGTCGCCGAGGCCGCCCCCGCCGAGCAGGAGCGTCCGAGCCTGGTCGAGATCCCGGCCACCCCGGTGGCCGGCGGCCGTACCCGCCGTCGCGCGGTCCGCAAGGCCACCGCTCCGGCCGGCGCCCCCGCCGAGGCCGAGATCGTGGTCCTGCAGGCCCGTGCCGACGCCGCCATGGAGGCGGCGCTCGCCGCGGCCGCCCCGGTGGCCCCGGCGGAGCCCGAGGCCCCCGTGGAGCCCGAGGCGGTGGCCGAGGCCCCGACCGAGGCGCCCGAGGCCGTCGAGGTCGAGGGTGTCGAGGCCGAGGGCGCCGAGGAGGCGCCCGCGCCCAAGAAGCGGGCCCCGCGCAAGGCCGCCGCCAAGAAGACCGCCGCCAAGAAGACCACCACGGCAGCGGCGAAGAAGACCACCGCCCGCAAGACCGCCACCAAGCGGACGAGCGCGGCGGCCAAGAAGGCCGCGGCCGCCGAGGGTGATTCGGCAGCCGAGTAGTCCGCCGCCCGGCGGGGTGGGCGTTCGCCGCCCACCCCGCCGGGCGTTGTACGGGTCCGTCGCGCGTCCGCCCTCCGGGGCGGCGGGGCCGGTTTGCTCCAGCGGCGGCGGATCCGTATTCTTGACATTCGGCGTGTCTACGCCATGCTCCCGAGCAGATCACCTCCCAGACCCTCCGGGGGACGGGGGAGGCCGCCTGTGTCCGTACCCAGGCGGCTGGCATCGAGAGTTCCGACCGAGTAGAGAAAGCAGGTACCGCATGTACGCGATCGTTCGCGCCGGCGGCCGCCAGCACAAGGTCGCCATCGGCGACGTGCTGGAGATTGACCGCGTTGACGTCAAGCCGGGTGACTCGGTCGAGCTCTCGACCATCCTGCTTGTCGACGGCGAGGCCGTCACCTCCGACCCGTGGGTCCTCGCCGGTGTGAAGGTTCACGCCGAGGTCGTCGACCACACCAAGGGTGAGAAGATCGTCATCCTCCGCTACAAGAACAAGACCGGCTACCGTCGGCGCCAGGGTCACCGCCAGCGCCACACCGCCGTCCGCATCACGAGCATCGACTCCGCGAAGTAAGTAAGGGGATTGCGAGATGGCACACAAGAAGGGCGCAAGCTCTACCCGTAACGGCCGCGACTCGAACGCCCAGCGCCTCGGCGTCAAGCGCTTCGGCGGCCAGGTCGTCAGCGCCGGCGAGATCCTCGTCCGCCAGCGCGGCACCCACTTCCACCCGGGTGCGGGCGTCGGTCGCGGTGGCGACGACACCCTGTTCGCGCTGAACGCCGGTGCGGTGCAGTTCGGCACCCACCGTGGCCGTCGCGTCGTGAACATCGTGGCCGTCGAGGCCTGATCTTCCTGACGCCGCGTCACAGTGGTGCAAGGTAGGACATTCTGGAGGGTGGACCGGAAATTTCCGGTCCACCCTCTGGGTTTTGACCCCGGGGCGGTTACATCCGTTCTGTACCGATTTTTCTCCTAGCTGGAAGGCACACCGATGACCACCTTCGTGGACCGCGTCGAACTGCACGTCGCCGCGGGTAACGGAGGCCACGGCTGCGCCTCCGTGCACCGGGAGAAGTTCAAGCCGCTCGGCGGGCCCGACGGCGGCAACGGCGGTGAGGGCGGCAGCGTCATCCTCACCGTGGACGCCAGCATCACCACCCTGCTGGAGTACCACCACTCGCCCAAGCGCAAGGCGACCAACGGCAAGCCCGGCGCGGGCGGCCACCGCACCGGCTCCACCGGCGGCGACCTCGTCCTGCCGGTTCCGGACGGCACCGTCGTCATGGACCGCGAGGGCAACGTGCTCGCCGACCTGGTCGGCCACGGCACCAGCTTCATCGCCGCCGCCGGCGGTCGCGGCGGCCTCGGCAACTCCTCGCTCGCCTCCGCCCGCCGCAAGGCCCCCGGCTTCGCGCTGCTGGGCGAGCCTGGCGAGGCCCGCGACATCGTGATGGAGCTCAAGTCCGTCGCCGACGTGGCGCTGGTCGGCTACCCGAGCGCCGGCAAGTCCTCGCTGATCTCGGTGATCTCCGCCGCCAAGCCGAAGATCGCGGACTACCCCTTCACCACCCTGATCCCCAACCTCGGCGTGGTCACCGCCGGCGACACCGTCTACACCGTCGCCGACGTCCCCGGGCTGATCCCCGGCGCCAGCCAGGGCAAGGGCCTCGGCCTGGAGTTCCTGCGCCACGTCGAGCGCTGCACCGTCCTGGTGCACGTGCTGGACTGCGCGACCCTGGAGCCGGGCCGCGACCCGCTCACCGACCTGGAGACCATCGAGGCCGAGCTGTCCCAGTACGGCGGTCTCGACGACCGGCCGCGCCTGGTCGCGCTCAACAAGGTGGACGTGCCGGACGGTCAGGACCTCGCCGACATCACCCGCGCCTCCCTGGAGGAGGCCGGCTACCGCGTCTTCGAGGTGTCCGCCGCCTCCCGCCAGGGCCTGCGCGAGCTGAACTTCGCGATGGCGCAGATCGTCGCCGAGGCCCGCGCCGCCAAGCCGATCGAGGAGAACACCCGGATCGTGCTGCGGCCGACGGCCGTCGACGACGCCGGCTTCACCGTCACCGAGGAGGACGGCGCCTACCGCGTGCGCGGTCTCAAGCCCGAGCGCTGGGTCCGCCAGACCGACTTCTCCAACGACGAGGCCGTCGGCTACCTCGCGGACCGCCTGGCCCGCCTCGGCGTCGAGGACAAGCTCTGGAAGGTCGGCGCCCAGGAGGGCGACACCGTCATCATCGGCGCCGAGGAGAACGCGGTCGTCTTCGACTGGGAGCCGACCATGGCCGCCGGCGCCGAGATGCTCGGCCGCCGCGGCGAGGACCACCGCTTCGAGAACCCGCGCCCGGCCGTCGACCGCCGCCGCGAGAAGGCGAAGGGCCGCGACGCCGCCGAGTCCGAGTACCTGGCCTTCGAGGCGCTGTCCAGCGGCCGCTCCGGCGCCATCGACGAGGGCGACGACGAGGACCACTGACCGGCCCGGCCGACGGCCGGTCAACACCGAGGCGCCCGCCACCCGTTGAGGGTGGCGGGCGCCTCGCCGTGCGCCGGCCGCCGGGCCCGCGGCGGCCCGGGCCCGGTCGCGGCGTCCAGCCGGTGACATGCCGTACGGACGGCTCACCCGGATCGCGTAGATTGCGGGGAGCGGCAGGCTCCCGCGCCTGTCACACGCAACAGCGAAGGGCACCAGCGCGATGAGCGAGCAGTCACTCCGTGAGGAGGTCCTGACCGCCCGGCGGATCGTCGTCAAGGTCGGTTCCTCCTCACTCACCACCGCCGCCGGCGGCCTGGACGCCGACCGGGTCGACGCCCTGGTGGACGCGATCGCGAAGGTGCGCAGCCAGCCGGACGCCCCGGAGGTCGTGCTGGTCTCCTCCGGCGCCATCGCCGCCGGCCTCGCCCCGCTGGGCCTGGAGCGCCGCCCGCCGGACCTCGCCCGGCAGCAGGCCGCCGCCAGCGTCGGCCAGGGCCTGCTGGTGGCCAGGTACACCGCCTCCTTCGCCCGCTACGGGATCCGGGTCGGCCAGGTGCTGCTGACCGCCGAGGACGCCAGCCGCCGGGCCCACTACCGCAACGCCTACCGCACGCTGGACCAGCTGCTGGCGATGGGCGCCATGCCGGTCGTCAACGAGAACGACACCGTCGCCACCGCCGAAATCAAGTTCGGGGACAACGACCGGCTGGCCGCCCTGGTCGCCCACCTGGTCCGCGCCGACCTGCTCATCCTGCTCTCCGACGTCGACGGCCTCTACGACGGCGACCCCAGCCGCCCCGGCACCAGCCGGATCGCCGAGGTGCGCGGCAAGCAGGACCTGGCGGGCATCGAGATCGGCAGCGCGGGCAAGGCCGGGGTCGGCACCGGCGGCATGGTCACCAAGGTCGAGGCCGCCCGGATCGCCACCGGCGCCGGCATCCCGGTGGTGCTGACCGCCGCCAGCCAGGCCGCCGACGCGCTGGCGGGGCGGCCCACCGGCACCCTGTTCCTGCGCACCGGGAGCCGCACGGCGGACCGGCTGCTCTGGCTGGCCCACGCGAGCAGTCCGCGCGGCGCGCTGCACCTGGACGAGGGGGCGGTGCAGGCCGTGGTCTCCGGCGGCGCCTCGCTGCTCCCGGCCGGGGTCACCAAGGTCGACGGCGACTTCGCCGCCGGTGATCCGGTGGACCTTCTTGGCGAAAACGGCCACATCGTGGCGCGCGGGCTGGTCAACTTTGATGCGAGGGAGTTGCCCCGTCTGCTCGGCCGGTCCACCCGCGACCTGGCCCAGGAGTTCGGTGCCGCGTACGAGCGGGAGGTCGTCCACCGCGACGACCTCGTCGTCCTGCGCGGCTGACGGGCCGCTCCGCAGGGGGCGGAAGCGGTGCCATGCGCCCGGCGCCGGGCGAGGAGGGCAGCCGGACGCGCCGGGCCGGGCCGTGGCCCGCACGACGACACGAGATCGCCGAACAGGAGGCCGCCGGTGGGACGCAGGCCCGACGGAGCGCTGCCCGGAGCAACGGCCGAGCGGAGGCTGAGCAGCATCGCGGGTGCGCGCGGCGCCAGGGAGTCGGCCGTCGGCCCGCCGGCCGGCGGTGGCCGGCCCGCCACGGTGGAACCGGCCGACGCCGTGCGGGAGTTGCGCCCCGGGCTGAGCGGCGCGGCGGCGCCGGCCGGCACCCCGGACCAGGCCAGGCTCTGGCACGTGGTGCTGAGCGTGGCCGGGGTGGCCACCCCGCTCCCGCAGCTGCGGGCCGGGCTGGAGCAGCTCGCGCACGACCACTCGTTCTTCCTCACCGCGCGGTACGCCGCCGACCACGCCGAGATCCGCTACTGGGAGCAGGCCCGCGACCTGCACGACGCGGCGGCCATCGCGCTGCGCCTGTGGGGCGAGCACAAGGCGACCGCCAACCTGCCGCCGTGGGAGATCGTCGGCCTGGAGGTGGTGGATCGCCCGACGTACCACAAGCGGGTCGCCGAGGGCTTCGGCGAGCCGTCGCCCCGCCCGGGCGGCGTGCAGCCGTACTGACGGCCGTACCGGCCCGGGGCAGGTCCGACGGGCCGGGCGGATCCGGTCGGCCGGACCGGCCCGTCTCACCGGACGAAACGGGCGTCCGGCCGGGCGCCGGCAGTCGTTACGCTGGACGCCATGACCAGCGACCCCGCCACCGCAGACAGCCCCGTCATCGCCGTCGCCCGCCGCGCCCGGGAGGCCGCGGCCGCCCTCGCCCCGCTCCCGCGCCGGGTGAAGGACACCGCCCTGCTGGCGATCGCGGACGCCCTGGTCGCCCGCAGCGCGGAGATCACCGCCGCCAACGCCGAGGACGTCGCCCGCGCCCGCGCGGCCGGCACGGCCGAGTCCGTGATCGACCGGCTCAGCCTCGACGACGCGCGGATCGCCGCCATCGCCGCCGACGTGCGGGACGTGGCCGGCCTGCCCGACCCGGTCGGCGAGGTGGTCCGCGGCTACACCCTGCCCAACGGGCTGGACGTGCGCCAGGTGCGGGTGCCGCTCGGCGTGGTCGGCATCATCTACGAGGCGCGTCCGAACGTCACCGTGGACGCTGCCGCGCTCTGCCTGAAGTCGGGCAACGCCGTCCTGCTGCGCGGCTCCGCCTCGGCCTACCGCTCCAACACCGCGCTGACCACCGTGCTGCGCGACGCCGTGGTCTCGGCCGGCCTGCCCGCGGACGTGATCCAGCTGGTGCCCGGCGAGAGCCGCGAGTCCGTCCAGGAGCTGATGCGGGCCCGCGGCCTGGTGGACGTGCTGATCCCGCGCGGCGGCGCCTCGCTGATCCGCACGGTGGTCGAGGGGTCGACGGTGCCCGTCATCGAGACCGGGACGGGCAACTGCCACGTCTACGTGGACGCCCAGGCCGACCTGGCGATGGCCGTCGGCATCCTGCTGAACTCCAAGGCCCAGCGGGTCAGCGTCTGCAACTCGGCGGAGACGCTGCTCGTCCACCAGGACATCGCCGACGCCTTCCTGCCGCTCGCGCTGGCCGCACTGGCCGGGGCGGGTGTCACCGTACACGGGGACGACGCGGTGCTGAAGGCCGCCGAGGGCACCGGGGCCGTGGTGGTGCCCGCCACCGACGCGGACTGGGAGGCGGAGTACCTCTCCCACGACCTCGCCGCCGCCGTGGTGTCCTCGCTGGACGAGGCGGTGGCGCACATCCGGCGCTGGTCCTCCGGCCACACCGAGGCCATCGTGACCGCCTCGCAGCCCGCCGCCCGCCGCTTCACCCAGCTGGTCGACGCGGCCACCGTGGCGGTCAACGCCTCGACCCGGTTCACCGACGGGGGTGAGTTCGGTTTCGGCGCCGAGATCGGCATCTCCACCCAGAAGCTGCACTCGCGGGGCCCGATGGGCCTGCCCGAACTTACCTCCACCAAGTACATCGTCACTGGTGACGGGCATGTCCGGGGCGAGGCCACGCAGACCGTGGGCGGCTCCGGCACCGCCGTCTGAGCGCGGTCCGTCACACGTGTGACGGACCAACTGCGAGGAGCCACAGACAAAACGGCCGCCCGGTAATACGCTGAATCCGTGGCTGAGGATGTGGGGGGCTCTCCGTACCCTGACGGCGCCGACCACGGTGGTGCGGACGACGAGTTCGCCACCGTGGTGTTCGACGAGGCCTTCGTCCGCTGTGCGGCCGTGCACGAGCCGAGCGCCCGGGAGCGGCAGCTGGCCGCCGCCGAGGCCCGCTTCGAGCCGGAGACCGCGGGGCCCGGCTGGGGCTACGAGCCGGTGCCGGGCGACGGGCTGCCGTTGGAACTGCGGCCGTACCCGGGCGGACTGGACGACGACCGGCTCTACCCCGACCCGTGGTCGGGCCCGGGGCGGGCCGGCGGGCGCCGGGCGGGCCGTTGGGGCCGCACCGGGCGCTGGGGCCGGCACGCCGGCTACGATCCGGCCCGCGCGGCGCGCGGGCGTTCGGTGGCCCAGCAGCGCTGGCACCGGCCGGTCGCCTGGGTGCTCGCCGTGATCATGGGCGTCAGCCTGGTGGCGGTGGCGGTCGCGGCGGTCTACCAGGGCTTCGACCCGGCCGGCGGCGGTTCGCAGCGGCGCCCCGACAGCGGCAACAGCAGTTCGGGCACCGGGTCGGTACCGCCGTCCGTGGAGCCCTCGCTCGCGGTGATCGCCCCGGCGGGCTGAGCCCGCCGGCACTCTCACCCTGCGTCGCGCAGAAGTTACCTGCGGTCCCCTCGTGGTGGGCGCCGCATCGCCTTACCCTGGTGTTATGGGTGACCCGCGTGAGCCTCCTGAGGGTGTGCCCGAAGGCGGTTCAGGGAACGAGGACGAGTACCGGTCCGTCGTCTTCGACGAATCGTTCGTCCGAGCTGCCCGGATCCAGGAGCTCTCGGCCCGGGAGCGGCTCAGCGGCGGGTTCGGCCGGGCGACCCGGCCCCGGATCGGCCTCGGCGCGCTGGGCTCGGTGCCCCGCCAGGCCGTCGCCCTGCTGCTGCTGATCGTGGTGGCCTTCGCCGCCGCCGTCTACTTCGGCATCAGTTCGCCGGGCCGGCCCGGCGCCGAGCCCGTGGGCAGCCAGCTGACCGTCGGTCTGGTGGCGCTCAGCCCGACCTCGCCGGTGCAGCCGGTCGCCGACCCGGCCGGTCCGTTCGCGGGCCTGCCCGCCGGCTACCAGGACGGCAGTTCGGGCCTGGGGGTACCCGCAGGGGCCGCCACGGCGCACTACACGCGGGTCGAGGTGACCAGGGCGCTGGACACCGCGCAGCGCTACCTGGTCGCCGCTGCCCTGGCGCCGCGGACCCTGGTGCAGGGAGTGACCTCGGACGTGCGGTCCTTCATCACCACCGGTGAGCAGGTGCAGTTCGACCAGAGCGTGTCGGCCCCCCGCGACGACCAGCACCACGCGGCCACCGGCTGGATGGTGCGCTTCGACCCGGCGCGGATCGCCCTGGCCGCGGACACCGTGAAGGTGGCCGGCAGCATGCGGGTCGACGAGGCGGAGAACGGCGCGCTGCAGATCACCACCGACCACACCTTCGTCTACGCGGTGCGTGCCGCGGACGGCGCCGCCGGAGCGCCGGTGACCCTGCTGAGCGTGCGTCGCGAGCTGCGGATGGAGTTCGACCGCGGCGACCTCGCGGCCGCCCAGCTGCGGCTGGTCGACGCCGTCGTGCAGACCGGCCCGGCGGCCTGCGGTACGGCGCAGACCACCTTCCTGCAGCCCCTCCTGGCCACCCCCGGCGGCACCGCGCCGCCCGCGCCGCCGGCGGTGGACCCGGCCGATCGCGCCGTCCCGGCCTGGCAGCAGTGCGGCGTCCTCGCCGGGCCGTGAGGTCGACCCGCGGGCCGGCGCACGAGGCCCGCCGAGGCGGTCGGCCCGCTCCCGCGTGATGCCGTCGGCCCCGGACACCGAGGGGTGTCCGGGGCCGACGGTCCGCTCTCAGCCGCCGTTGCGGGCCGTGTCGTCGGCGGGTCCGCCGTCCGGGCCGCCGGTCGCGGCGCCGGCGCCGGCCCGGGTGCCGTTGAAGGTGTCGCGGAGCCGGCCGCCGACGGAGCCGACCCCGCCCGCCACGTCGCGCAGCAGGCCGATCAGCGGGTCCTTGCTGTCCTTGACGGAGGTGGAGTAGTGGTCGGCGGCGGCCTTCCACTGGTCACTGACGGAGGCGTTGGCGTCACCGTCGCGGCGCGGGTAGGCACCGGCGAGGACGGAGCGGTACTCGTCGCTCTCCGACCACTTCTTCAGCTGGGCGACCCGGACCACCGCGAAGGGGTGGGTCTGCGGCAGCACCTGGAGCAGCTTCAGCACGCCGTCGCGCAGGTCGCCGGCCTTCTCGTACTCCTCGGCCTGCTCCAGGAACGCGTCGACGTTCATCTCGCCGAGGTTGTGGCCGCCGGCGAGCTTCATCAGGCCGCGCATGGACGCCTGGAGGTCCTGGCCGGCGAGCAGCCCGGCCCGGTCGCAGGAGAGTTCGGCCTTGCGGAACCACTCCTTGAGCGCGGTGACCAGCGCCATGATGGCGAGGTTGCCGAGCGGGATCCAGGCGATCCGGGTGGCGATGTTGGTGAGGATCAGCAGCATCGTCCGGTAGACGGCGTGGCCGGACATCGCGTGGCCGACCTCGTGGCCGACGACCGCGCGCAGCTCCTCCTCGTCGAGCAGTTCGACCAGGCCGCTGGTCAGCACGATGATCGGGGTGTCCATGCCGATGCACATGGCGTTCACGGTCGGGTCCTGCGTGACGTAGAGGTCCGGGACCTTCTCCAGGTCCAGGACGTACGCGGCGTCGCGCACCATGTTGTACAGCTCCGGGAACTGACGCTCGGAGGTCTTCACGGCGGTGGCCAGGAACATCAGCCGGATCGAGCGCTCGGAGACCAGCCCGGCGAGCTTCTTCAGCACGTCGTCGAAGCCGGTGAGCTTGCGCAGCGCCACCAGGGCGGACCGGTCGGCGGGGTGCTCCCAGGCCCGGGTGGAGATCTCCGGGAAGCGCTGACGGCGTCGGCTCGGGCTCTTCGCCTGGTTGGTGTCGGTCATGGTCTGAGTACCTCCTGGTCGACGCCGGTCCCGGCCGCCGGCCGGGCCCCCGCTCTTCTTCGCCTGCTACGACTTCCTGTGCAACGCGCGTGGTTGCGTACTCGTCCCCGCGGTCACCCTACGCGGTGTGCGGCCGGTCGCCGAGAGTGCCCGCGGGCCGGATCCGCGGCGCCCGGGGCCCCGCCGGGGGTGGTGGCGGTCCGGCGGCCGGGCCCGGTCTAGGCTGGGTGTCCTGGAGATACCGGGACCAGATCTGGCCGCGGTGCAGAGCCGACCGAGGAGCCCGCAGATGTCCCCCGACACCCTTGTCACCCTGGCCGCCCCGATCTCCTCGGAGACCGGCCCCGGACTGTTCCTGCGGGTGATCGTGGTGGCCTCCTTCGTCGGCGTCGGCCTGCTGGCCTGGGTGCTGCTGCGGGCCGGCCGCAAGAGCTGAGCCGCCCGCCGCGGACGGCGGGGGCTCACGCGGGATCAGACGCGGTGGGCCGCCGCGCGGTTGCGCGGAGGCCACCCGTACGATGGGCCGGTGGGCCCTCAACGGCCCAGACCCCTGGTCCGTCACCCGAGCCGAGAAGGTCCTGCGACCATGAGCACTGCCGCTGCACTCCCCGTTCTCAACCTGATCGCCGAGGGCGAGGGTGGCAACCACGACAGCCTCAACCCGTACCTCACCGGCGGTGCCGGGCTGTTCATCCTGCTGCTGCTGCTCTTCATCACGACCCGGTTCAACCGCGACCGCTGAGCGCGGGCGGCGCCGGCCGCGCAGCACCGGCCGGACAGGCCCTGGGAGCGCCCCGCGAGAGCGGTGGGCGCTCCCTTTGCCATGTCCGCGTCCGTGAGGCCGACCGGGGGACGCGCACCGTAACCCGTGTCGCGTAAGGTGTGGCGGCATGGGACAGCAGGCCGAGACCCCCGGCGGACTCCAACCGGCGAAGAAGCGCCTCGGCGTGATGGGTGGCACCTTCGACCCGATTCACCACGGGCACCTGGTCGCCGCCAGTGAGGTGGCGAGCGCGTTCCACCTCGACGAGGTGATCTTCGTGCCGACCGGGCAGCCGTGGCAGAAGGACGACCGCCGGGTGACGCCCGCCGAGGACCGCTACCTGATGACGGTCATCGCCACCGCCGAGAACCCGCAGTTCTCGGTCAGCCGGATCGACATCGACCGCGAGGGGCCGACGTACACCGTCGACACCCTGCGGGACCTCCGGACGATGCACCCGGACTCCGACCTCTTCTTCATCACCGGGGCCGACGCGCTCGCCCAGATCCTGTCCTGGCGGGACTCCGAGGAGCTCTTCTCGCTCGCCCACTTCATCGGATGCACCCGCCCGGGGCACACTCTGACGGACGCCGGGCTCCCGGTGGGCGGGGTGTCCCTGGTGGAGGTACCCGCGCTGGCCATCTCGTCCACGGACTGCCGCAACCGGGTCGCCAAGGGTGAACCGGTCTGGTACCTCGTCCCGGACGGCGTGGTCCGTTACATCGACAAGCGGGCGCTCTACGCGCCGGCCCAGCCTTGATCCCAGGAGGGTCGGCGTGACCGGAACGGCAGACCGCAGGGGCCAGCAGGACGACGACTGGTCGACCGGGCAGTACCCGCAGTACCAGCAGCAGCAGCCCTACCCGCCGTACCGGCAGCAGCCGGGTTACGAGCAGTCCGGCCACGAGCAGTCCGGCCACCAGCAGGCGCCCTACGAGCAGGCGCCCTACGAGCAGTCCGGCTACGAGCCGCAGTACGACCAGTATGGCCAGCCCTATCCCTCGTACCAGCAGCCGGCCCGGCCGCAGCCCGGCTACGAGCAGGAGCAGTACGGCCGGGCGGACCGGCCGCAGGCCTACGCCCCGCAGTACGACCGGTACGGACAGCCGCAGGCCTACCCGCAGTCACCCGGGTACGAGTCGCCGCAGTCGCCGGGCTACGGGTCGCCGGCGTACGAGGAGTACCAGCAGCCCGGCTACGGGCAGCAGCCCTACCAGCCGTACCGCCAGCCGGAGCAGCAGCAGCCGGGCTACGGGCAGCCGGCCCAGGACGCGCCGGGGTACGAGCAGGCCGCGCAGCGGGAGCCGTTCGCCGCCGCGGCGCCGCCGGTGGCCGCCGCCCCGGCCGCACCGCCGCGCCCCCGCCCGGCCCGCCCCGCGCCGCAGGCCGCCCCGGTCAAGCCGGAGCAGCCCTCCGAGCAGGTCGGCGGCTCCCGTGCGGCCAAGGGCGCGAAGGCGCCCGCGGACGACTACGCCACCGGCGAGTTCACCTTCGTCGAGGAGGAGGCGGAGGAGTCCGAGGACGTCATCGACTGGCTGAAGTTCGCCGAGTCGCGCACCGAGCGCCGGGACGAGCGCCGCCGGAAGCTGCGCAACCGGCTGGTCGGCGCGGTCGTCGTGCTGGCCGTGCTGGGCGGCGCCGGCACCGGGTACCTGTGGTTCACCGGCAAGCTCGGCGGCGCGAAGACGGCGGCCTCGGCGGCCGGGCCCCGCCAGGTCAACGTGGTGCACCTGCGCGACCTCCAGGGCAAGGTCTCCTCGGCGCTGCTGGTCAACGACGCCTCCGGCCACAAGGGCTCGGTGCTGCTGTTGCCGGAGGGCCTCAAGCTGCCCGGCGCGGGTGACCCGCCGACGGTCGCGCTCGGCCAGGCGATGGACACCATCGGCGCCTCCAACACCCGCGAGGGTCTCGGGAACGTCCTCGGAGCCCCGGTGGCCGGCACCTGGCGCCTGGACACCCCGTACCTCCAGCTGCTGGTCGCGCAGCTCGGCGGGGTCCGCGCGGACATCGACGTGGAGCTGCGCGAGGCCGGCAAGCCGGACGGCAAGGTGCTGGCCTCGCCCGGCAAGAACGTCCTGCTCAGCGGCCAGGCCGCCGTGCAGTACGCCACCTACCAGGGCGCGGGCGAGGGCCGGGACGTCCAGCTGGCGCGGTTCGGCCAGGTGCTGGAGGCGATCGTCAAGACGATGCCGACCGATCTGAAGGACGCCACGGACGTGGTGACCAGGATGGGCGCCGTCCTCGACCCCTCGCTGCCCAAGGACGCGCTGGCCGGGGTGCTGGTGCAGCTCGCCCAGCAGGCCAAGGACGGGCACTTCGCCACCTCGGCGCTGCCGGTCAAGCCCGACGGCGGGCTGGACGACGCCACCGCCGGCAAGCAGGTCAAGGAGGTCCTCGGCGGCACCGTGCACAGCGCCGACAGCGTCGGCGCCGCCGCCCGGGTCGCGATCCAGGACGCCTCCGGCAACGACCAGGCGGCCGCCGCGGCGCAGGTCCAGGTGACCAACGCGGGGCTGACCTTCGTGCCGGGGACGGCGAAGAGCACTCCGCAGGCGACCTCCGAGATCCGCTACACCGACGACGCCCGGCAGGAGGCCGCGAAGTCGCTGGCGACCAGCCTGAACCTGCCGGAGACGGTGGTGAAGAAGGTCACCGGGGCGCAGACCGCCGACCTGCTGGTGGTGCTCGGCAAGGACTACCAGGCGCCGAAGCCGCAGTAGCGGCCCGCGCCCGCCCGCCGGCGCCGGACACCGCACCGCCGCGGCCCCCGACCGAATCGGTCCGGGGCCGCGGCGGCGGCGTGAGATCCTGGACTGGGGCCCTCTTGCCCGCAGTCGGGCAGAGCGAGGGCGCCATCTCTGCAGCCGAGCCGGAAGAACACAGTGACCGTCACCGACCACAGCCAGGAACTCATCAACGTCGCCGCCCAGGCGGCGGCCGACAAGCTGGCCCACAACATCATCGCGTTCGACGTCAGCGAGGTGCTGTCGATCACCGACGCCTTCCTGATCGCCTCCGCGAACAACGACCGCCAGGTGAAGTCGATCGCCGAGGAGATCGAGGACCAGCTGCGCGAGAAGCTGGACGTCAAGCCGGTGCGCCGCGAGGGTGAGCGCGAGGGTCGCTGGATCCTGCTCGACTACCTGGACATCGTGGTGCACGTCCAGCACTCCGAGGAGCGCTCCTTCTACTCCCTCGACCGGCTCTGGAAGGACTGCCCCGAGCTCGCGCTGCCCGAGGACGCGATCGCCTCGCGCAACCGCCCCGAGGGCGCCGAGACCGATGCGGCCGGCAACGTCACCGCCCCGCCGGCCGACGACTTCGGCGTCGGGATCTACGTCTCCGAGGACCACAGCTGAGCCGGGAGGCGCGGGGACCGCGCATCGTCTTCTGGCGGCACGGCCAGACCTCCTGGAACCTCGAATCGCGCTTCCAGGGCACCACCGACATCGAGCTGACCGGCCAGGGCGTCCAGCAGGCGCAGCGGGCGGCCCGGCTGCTCGCCGGGCTCCACCCGGACCTGCTGATCTCCTCCGACCTCAAGCGGGCCGTGCGGACCGCCGCCGAGCTGTCCCACGTCACCGGCCTGGACGTGCACCAGCACGAGGGCCTGCGCGAGACGTACGCGGGGGACTGGCAGGGGCTGACCAACGCGGAGATCCGGGCCCGGTTCCCGGAGCAGTACGAGGCGTGGGCGCAGGGCGAGCCGGTCCGGCGCGGCGGCGGCGAGCTGTCCACCGAGGTCGCGGACCGTTCCGTGCCGGCGGTGCTGGAGGCCGTCCAGAAGCTGCCGGAGAACGGCACCCTGGTCGTGGTCAGCCACGGCGGCACGATCCGCACCATGCTCGGCCGGCTGCTGGGCCTGGACCCGGCGCTCTGGGAGTGCTTCGGAGGCCTGTCCAACTGCTGCTGGTCCGTCCTGGGCCGGGGTGCGCGCGGCTGGCGCCTGCTGGAGCACAACGCGGGCACCCTGCCGCAGCCGGTGATCGGCGACGACACCTGAGGCCGGAGGGCTGCCGCGGGCGGGATTTCGCAGTTCCGGGCCTGACCAGCTAGAGTCTTCCTCGTTCGCAGGTGAGAAAGCGGCCCCGCAGGGGCAGCCGGAAAACCCACGAGTGCGGGGCTGTAGCTCAGTTGGTAGAGCGCTTGCATGGCATGCAAGAGGTCCGGGGTTCAATTCCCCGTAGCTCCACTCCGCACCACCGGTCCGCGAGGGCCGTTCGTGTCGCGGGGCTGTAGCTCAGTTGGTAGAGCGCTTGCATGGCATGCAAGAGGTCCGGGGTTCAATTCCCCGTAGCTCCACAACAGTTCCGAAGGCCGCCACCCACCGGGTGGCGGCCTTCGGTGCGTCCGGGCCCCGGTGCGTCGGGGTCTCGGGCACCTCCGGGCCGGCACGACACCCGGTTCCCGCGCCGGCGGCTCAGTGCGGGCAGGGGGCCGGCCGCTGCGGCGGGAGGGTCGCCATCCGCTCCACCCGCTCCCGGTCCTGCGGCCCCTGCGGGGTGTACACCACCATGTAGTGCTCGGGGACGGCCGGTAGCGTCAGGTAGGCCGCGGTGAAGCGCAGCTCCCCGACCACGGGGTGCCGGAACACCTTCAGCGCGCTCCTGGCCGGCGCCACCTCCTGCCGGGCCCACAGCTCGCGGAACTCCTCGCTCGCCAGCGTCAGTTCCCGGATGTAGCCCTCCCAGACCGGCTCGCCCACATGCTTGCCGTACGCGGCCCGCAGCACCCCGACCATCCGGGGCAGCTCCTCGTCGCGGTTCAGGAACGGATTGCAGCAGGCCGGCCCGGTGACGGTGCACCACAGGCTGTTGAACGTCCCGTGCGGTGCGGTCGGCCGGTCGGCCCCGAACAGCGACTCGTACGGCACGTTGTGCAGCAGCACGTCGTAGCGGCTGTTGCAGACCGCGGCCGGCAGCGGCGCCAGCGCGTCCAGGATGACCTGGGTGGACGCGTCCAGGTGGGAGTGCGCCACCGCGGTCCGTGCCTCCACCCGCACCCCGGCCAGCCGGAACAGGTGGTCCCGTTCGGTGGCGTCCAGGCGCAGCGAGCCGGCCACCGCGGCCAGCACCTGCTCGCTGGCGTTGATCGGGCGGCCCTGCTCCAGCCAGGTGTACCAGGTCACCCCCACCCCGGCGAGCTGCGCCACCTCCTCCCGGCGCAGCCCCGGGGTGCGGCGGCGCAGCCCGGGCGGCAGGCCCACCTCCTCCGGGGTGACGCGGGCCCGGCAGGCCTTGAGGAACCCGGCGAGCTCGGTCCGGCGGTGGTCCTGCGGCTTCGGCCCGGGCCCTGGCGGTGGGACGGGGCTCTCGTCGAGGGCTGTCATCCCGCCATGGTGCCGCACCCCGGCCCGCCGTCCCAGGTGCTGCCGGTACCAGGATCAGCAGGCTCTAACCACCGGTACCGGTATCCGGGCAGCCTGGGCCCATGACGGACCTTCAGACCCGACCCGCCGCCTCCGGCGGGCCCACCCGGCCCGCGCGGCCCGGGCTGCTCCTCGCCCTCGTGCTCGGCGGCCAGTTCATGGCCGTGCTCGACGTCTCCATCGTCAACGTGGCCGTGCCCACCATCCGCACCGACCTGCACGCCTCCGGCGCGGCCCTCCAACTGGTCATCGCGGGCTACACGATCGCGTACGCCGTGCTGCTGATCACCGGCGCCCGGCTGGGCGCCCGGTTCGGCTACGGGCGGCTGTTCCAACTGGGCCTCGCCGGGTTCACCGCGGCCTCGCTGGCCTGCGGGCTGGCGCCGGCCACCGGCTGGCTGATCGGGTTCCGGCTGCTCCAGGGGCTGGGCGCCGCACTGATGGTCCCCCAGGTGATGAGCCTGATCCAGCGCTCCTTCACCGGCCAGGCCCGGACCAGGGCCCTGGGGCTGTACTCGGCGGTGCTGGCCGGCGGGCTGGCGGTCGGCCAGGCCGTGGGCGGGCTGCTGGTCAGCGCCGACCTCTTCGGGACGGGCTGGCGCCCGGTGTTCCTCGTCAACGTGCCGCTGGGGCTGGCGCTGCTGGCGGCCGGCGCCCGGCTGCTGCCCCGGCTGCCCGGCGACCGCACCCGCGGCTTCGACCTGCCGGGCCTGGTGGTGCTGGCGCTGGCGCTCGGCATGCTGGTGGCGCCGCTGGTGCTGGGCCGCGAACTCGGCTGGCCGCTGTGGGGCCGGGCGATGCTGGCCGGCGGTGTGCTGATGCTGGCGGTGTTCTGGCGGGTCGAGCGGCGGATCGCGGCCCGCGGGGGAGAGCCGCTGATCTCCGGGCGGGTGCTGGGCGCGCCGGGGCTGCTGCCGGCCGCCGGGGCGATCTTCCTGATCATGGCCGCCTTCTCCGGCTTCATGTTCGCCTTCGCCCTGCACCAGCAGGCGGGCCTCGGCAGCACCGCGCTGCGGGCCGGGCTGCTCTCCGTCCCGGTCTCGGTCGGTTTCGGGCTCTCCAGCCTGCACTGGCAGCGGCTGCCGGGCCGGCTGCACCCGGTGCTGCCCGTCCTCGCCACCGCGGTGGTCGCGCCCGGGTACCTGCTGCTGGGCCTGCTGCTGCGCGGCGGCGGCGCCGTGGGTCTCTTCGACGTGACCGTGATGACCGGGCTCGGACTGGCGGCGGGCTGCGCGTACGCCCCGCTCTTCGCCCGGGCGCTCGGCCGGGTGGCGCCGCGGGACGCGGCCGATGCCAGCGGGGTGATGGTCACCGTCATCCAGCTCGGCCAGGTGATCGGGGTCGCCCTGCTGGGCACGGTCTTCCTCGGTGAGGCGGCCCTGCCCGCGCCGCCCCGGGCGACCGGGCACGCGCTGCTGGTCACCAGCGCGGTGATCGCGCTGGCGCTGGCCGGCGCGGGAGTGCTGGCCGCCCGGACCCGGCGGGTGTCCGGCACCGGGTGAACCGCGGGCCCGGCACCGACCCGGGTCGCCGCCGGGGCACATCGGGTGGCACGGAGCCGACCGGATCCGTGCCACCCGGCCCGGGGGTGCGGGAGGGGCGCCCGGATACGGATTCGTGGAGCACCCCCGTGACCGTGTAAAGTGGGCGATGTCGCCGAGGGGAACCACGGAAACGTGGCACCAGCGGTGACATCGCAGGTCAAGGGGCTGTAGCTCAGTTGGTAGAGCGCTTGCATGGCATGCAAGAGGTCCGGGGTTCAATTCCCCGTAGCTCCACAGCAGGACAAGGGCCGCCTTCCGTTCCGGGAGGCGGCCCTTGTCGTTCACGGCGGCGGGCGGCGATCCCCGGCCTACCGGGCGGCGCGCCCCGACCGCTACCGTCGAGCCCATGGCCGACCTGGCGCGCAAGCGGAACGAAGAGCTGGCCCGGATACTCCACCAGCTCGGCTGGAGCCCGGAACGCCTCTCCCGCGAGGTCAACCTGACCCTCCCCGCCGGCCTCGCGATCAGCTCCACCGCCCCCTACAAGTGGCGCGACCGGGGCATGGTGCCGCGCGCGCCGCACGACCAGACGGTGTGCGAGGTGCTCAGCCGCACGCTCGGCATCGCCGTCACCTACGAGCAGCTCTGGGGCCGGATGGGCGGCAACCGCGGCGCGAAGATCCTCTCCCCGGGCCTGCTCACCGACCCGTGGACCGCGGACACCGCGCAGACCGCACTCCGCGAGGCCGCCACCCCCGGCGGGCCGGTCCGCCTCACCGACCTCTTCCGCGGCGACGAACTGGAACAGGCCGCCCGGCACTGGGCCTCACCCGCGCCTCCCGTCACCGGCGGCGGCGGAGCCCTGCGGATCGCCCCCGAGCAGCTCGCCGACCTCGGACTCGGCCACACCGGCAAGCAGCGCCTGGAGCGGGCCTGCGGCGGCGGCCTGATCCTGGACCCGGCCCGGGCCGAACTGGCCATGGTCGGCAAGCTGCTGGAGCTCGGCTCGTACGGCGAGCGGCTCGGGCGCGAGCTCTACGCCGCCGCGGCCCGGCTCGCCCGGCTGGTCGGCTGGGCCGAGCACGACATGGGCAACGAGGCCGCCGCGCAGCGCGCCTTCGTGGCCGCGCTGCGGGCCGCCCACGTCTGCGGCGACCGGCGGCTCGGGGTGAGCGTCGTCGGCTGCCTGGTCGTGCAGGCCACCCACGGCCCGGGCGGTCGCGGGCTGGACGCGGTGGCGATGCTCACCGACGCCCTGCGGGTGGCGGACGGACTGCTGGCCCCGGCCGAACTCGCGCTGCAGCTGGGCCGGATCTCCCGCGCGCACGGCCGGCGGGGCGAGCGGGCCGAGGCGGAGGCGGCGGCCGGCCGGGCGCTCGGGGCACTGCAGGACCTGCCGGAGCACCGGCAGGAGCGGGCCGACGTGGCGGGCATGGTGGGGGAGGGGTACCTCTTCCTCGGCGAGCACGAGCGGGCCCGCGCCCTGCTGTCGGGCGCGGTGGCGGTGCTGGAGCCGGGCCGGGCCCGGGCGAGGGCCCTGCTGATGGTGCGGCTGGCCGACTCCTACCGGCGCACCGGCGAGACCGAGCAGGCCGCCCGGACGGCCGACCGGGCCAGGCTGCTGGCCGCGGGCATGCAGTCCGAGCGGGTCGCCCGCGCGCTGCGCGACTTCGACGCGGCGACCAGGGCCGGGCTCGCCTGAGCCGCCGGGCGCCGGTGCGCGGCTCCCGCCCGGGCGGGAGCGGTCGGGTGCGGCCCGGGCCGTGCCGGCGCTTCGCGCCCGTGGGCGCCTGCCCCTTGGCGGGCTTGCGGTACCCTGGGCCAATGCGAACCGCGTGCCTGCTCCTTAGCCGGCCGCGCTGACCAGGACCGGCTGCGCCTTCGGGCGGATGCCGGAGTCGGCGTGGCGTCCCCTCCTGTGAGGGGCCTTTTTGTTTTCCGGGCCCGTTCCGGAGGACGTACCCAGCTTTCCGCCACCGCCGACCGGCCGCTGGTTCGCGCACTGACACCGATGGAGCCCGAAGGACCATGAGCGAGACGACACCTGCCCCCGGCGCGGCCGAGGACGCAACCGAGGCCTTCCGCGCGGAGTCCGCCTTCAAGTACACCGCCGCGCTGGCGGCCGAGATCGAGTCCCGCTGGCAGGACGTCTGGGAGAAGGAGGGGACGTTCAACGCCCCCAACCCGACCGGCGCGCTGGCGGACCCGGCGGCCGGCGACGTCTCGGCGAAGCCGCACAGCTTCATCATGGACATGTTCCCGTACCCGTCGGGCGCGGGCCTGCACGTCGGCCACCCGCTGGGGTACATCGCGACCGACGTCTTCGCCCGCTACCAGCGGATGACCGGCCACAACGTGCTGCACACGCTGGGCTACGACGCGTTCGGCCTGCCCGCCGAGCAGCACGCGGTCGCCACCGGCCAGCACCCCCGGATCACCACCGAGGCGGCGATGGCCAACATGCGCCAGCAGCTGCGCCGGCTGGGCCTGGGCCACGACTCGCGCCGGTCGATCGCCACCATCGACCCCGAGTACTACCGCTGGACGCAGTGGATCTTCCTGCAGATCTTCAACTCCTGGTACGACGCCGAGGCCGGCACCGCCCGCCCGATCGCCGAGCTGGCCGCGCAGTTCGAGGACGGCTCCCGGCCGACCCCGGACGGCCGCGCCTGGGCCGCGCTGTCCGCCGCCGAGCGCGAGGACCTGCTGGGCGAGTACCGGCTGGCGTACTCCAAGGAGGTGCCGGTCAACTGGTGCCCCGGCCTGGGCACCGTGCTGGCCAACGAGGAGGTCACCGCGGACGGCCGCTCCGAGCGCGGCAACTTCCCGGTGTTCAAGTCCAACCTGCGCCAGTGGATGATGCGGATCACCGCCTACTCCGACCGCCTGATCGCCGACCTGGACCTGCTGGACTGGCCCGAGGCCATCAAGCTGCAGCAGCGCAACTGGATCGGCCGCTCCGAGGGCGCCCGGGTCGACTTCGCGGTGGACGGCGACCGGGCGATCACCGTCTTCACCACCCGCCCCGACACCCTGTTCGGCGCCACCTACATGGTGCTGGCGCCCGAGCACGCCCTGGTCGACTCGATCGTCCCGGCCGCCTGGCCGGCGGACGTCCCGGCCGAGTGGACGGGCGGCGCCGCCACCCCCGGCGAGGCCGTCACGGCCTACCGGGCCGCCGCCGCGGCCAAGTCGGACGTCGAGCGCCAGGTCGAGGCGAAGGTCAAGACCGGCGTCTTCACCGGCGCGTACGCGACCAACCCGGTCAGCGGCGAGCCCGTCCCGGTGTTCATCGCCGACTACGTGCTGATGGGCTACGGCACCGGCGCCATCATGGCCGTGCCCGCCCACGACCACCGCGACTTCGCCTTCGCCCGCGCCTTCGCGCTGCCGATGCGCTGCGTCGTCAAGCCCACCGACGGGCGCGACGAGGACCCGCACACCTGGGACGACGCGTTCGACACCTACGACTCCGTGATCGTCAACTCGGCCCACGCCGAGGGCACGGAGAACGGCATCTCGCTGGACGGCCTGAGCGTCGTCGACGCCAAGCAGCACGTCACCGGCTGGCTGACCGAGCACGGGATCGGCGAGGGCACCGTCAACTACCGCCTGCGGGACTGGCTGTTCAGCCGCCAGCGGTACTGGGGCGAGCCCTTCCCGATCGTCTACGACGAGGACGGCGTGATGCACGCGCTGCCCGACTCGATGCTGCCGGTCGAGGTCCCCGAGGTCGAGGACTACTCGCCGCACACCTACGACCCGTACGACTCCACCTCCTCGCCGAAGACCCCGCTGTCGCGCAACGAGGACTGGGTCACGGTCGAGCTGGACCTGGGCGACGGCGTCAGGACGTACCGCCGGGAGACCAACACCATGCCCAACTGGGCGGGTTCGTGCTGGTACGAGCTGCGCTACATCGACCCGGTCAACAGCGAGAAGGTCGTCGACCCGGCCAACGAGAAGTACTGGCTGGGCGCGACGCCCGAGAAGCCGGCCGGCGGCGCCGACCTGTACGTCGGCGGCGCCGAGCACGCCGTGCTGCACCTGCTGTACGCGCGCTTCTGGCACAAGGTGCTGCACGACCTGGGCCACGTCTCCTCGGTCGAGCCGTTCCACAAGCTGTTCAACCAGGGCATGATCACCGCGGACGTCTACCGCGACGAGCGGGGCTTCCCGGTGCCCGCCGCCGAGGTCGCGGAGGACGGGCACGGCGGCTACACCTGGAACGGCGAGGCGGTCAAGCGCGAGGCCGGCAAGATGGGCAAGTCCCTGAAGAACGCCGTCGCGCCCGACGAGATCGCCGACGAGTACGGCGCGGACACCCTGCGCCTGTACGAGATGTCGATGGGCCCGCTGGACGTCTCCCGCCCGTGGGACACCCGCGCCGTGATCGGCTCGTACCGGTTCCTGCAGCGGCTGTGGCGCAACATCGCCTCGGAGAGCACCGGTGAGCTGGTCGTCACCGACGAGCCGGCCGACGAGCCGACCCTGCGCGCCCTGCACAAGGCCATCGACGGCATCCGCGGCGACATGGCGGGCCTGCGCTTCAACACGGCGGTCGCCAAGGCCATCGAGCTGAACAACTTCCTGGTCAAGCGCGGTTCCACGCCGCGTGAGGTGGCCGAGCAGCTGGTGCTGCTGGTCGCCCCGCTGGCGCCGCACATCGCCGAGGAGCTGTGGCGCAAGCTGGGCCACACCGAGTCGCTGGCCTACGCCGACTACCCGGTCGCCGACCCGGCGTACGTGGTCGACGAGTCGGTCACCTGCGTCGTCCAGATCAAGGGCAAGGTGAAGGCCCGGCTGGAGGTCTCCCCGGCGATCTCCGACGCCGACCTGGAGGCGCTGGCCCTGGCCGACCCGGCCGTGGTCGCCGCCATCGGCGACGCCCCGGTGCGCAAGGTCATCGCCCGGGCGCCGAAGCTGGTGAACATCGTCACCGGCTGACGATTCGTCACTTCCGGGCGGCCCCGTCGGACTTCCGGCGGGGCCGCCCTCCTTCGTCCCCGGCCGCGGCCGCGGCGCGGTGTGTGCGGTGGGCGACGGCCCGGGGTGCCTGGTGCGCGGCGGCCGGGGGTCGGGGCGCCGGCGGGCCCGGTCGTCGGTCCGGGTCCGGCCGGCCCTGACCGGCCCCCTCCGGCCTGGGGGAGAACCCCGATCTGTCCCTGATCTCGCGGGCGCTGTCCGGTTTGCCCCGCCCCGGACGCGCGGACCCGGTTACCGTGGAAGCCTCGGTGACCGCTGCGGGCCGTGGCCCGGGGCGGGCGGTCCGGTGCGGCCGGGTCGGCGTGCTCGGTTTTCGGCGGAAGGTGGCTCGTGATGGACGCGGTCGGAGTGGTACTGGGCCTGGTGCTGTTGATCGGCGTCGGACTGCTGACCCTGGCCGTGGTCGGCACGGTCAAGGCGGCCAGGGCGGTGGCGACCAGGGTCGAACGGCACGAGGCCAACGCCAGGCGCGCCGTCGAGAACGTCGCGCTGAAGGCCAAGACGTACACCAAGCCGGGCGCGCAGGGGCGGATCTCCGCCACCCGGCTCGCCCTGCGGACCTCGCTGGACGGCACCCGCCAGGTCCTGGAGGCGGGCCTCGCGGAGGACGGTCAGCTGGTCGAGTCGCTGCAGCTGCTGGGCCGGCTGGACGCCCACGCGGCGGAACTGGACACGGAGTTGCGGATCCTGGAGCGCGAGCCGGACGCCGGTCGGATCGCCGCCAAGCTCCCCGAACTGCGGGAGCGGGCCGAGCGGATCACGCACTCCGCCGAGACCATGCGGTGGGCCGCACAGGACCGCATGCACCGCTTCGCGGACGACGAACTGACCAGGCTCGCCAAGGAGTGCGAGAGCGAGGCGGGCGCGCTCCGGCACTGGGACCCCGCGCGGGAGGCGGAGGCACCGGCGACCGGAACCACCGGCCCCTCGGCCACCGGTGCGGGCGCGGGGCCGGCGTCCGGCCCCGGGGCGCAGCCGCGCCGGGCCGGGCTGAGTGCCGCGGGCGCCGCGCCGAGCGCCGAGGAGATCCTCGGGCTGGGTGACCCGCTCTCCCGCATCGCGCAGCGCCTGCGCAAGCCGTCGACGGGCCCCTCGGCCGGCTGACGGGCCCGACGCCTGACGCCCTCCACCCCCGCCGCGGGGTGAGGCCGCCGGGTCGGCGCGGGGAGCGCCGGGGCGGCGGCGCGGCCGGGACGGCCCGGGTCGGGGCCTCCGGCGCTGTCCGCGGCCCGTCCTCCGGGGTGCAGCGCTGTCCTCCGGGGCCCAGCGCTGTCCACGGCGCTGTCCTCCGGGGCGCACGGGGAGTAACCTCCGGCTCATGCCCGCTGACCTCGCCATCGTCACCGACTCCACGGCCTACCTGCCGCAAGGCGCCGTCGACCGCCATGGGATCACGGTGGTGCCGCTGAGCGTCGCGGTCGGTGACGAGGTGCTCGACGAGGGTGTCGAGGTGTCACCCAAGGACGTCGCCGAGGCACTACGGGTCAAGCGTCGGGTGACCACCTCCCGGCCGAACCCGGAGACCTTCGCCGCGGCCTACCGGGCGGCGGCGGAGTCCGGCGCCACCGGCGCCGTCTCGCTGCACCTGTCGGCCGAACTGTCCGGCACCTGCGAGGCCGCCCGGCTCGCCGCCGCGCAGGCGCCGATCCCGGTCCGCGTGGTCGACAGCCGACTCGTCGGCATGGCCCTCGGCTACTGCGTGCTGACGGCGGCCCAGAGCGCCGAGTCCGGCATGAGCCTCGACGAGGTGGCCGCCGCCGCCACCCGTCGGGCCGGCCTGACCAGCGGGTTCTTCTACGTCGACACCCTCGAACACCTCCGCAGGGGCGGCCGGATCGGCGCCGCCCGGGCGTTGCTCGGCTCGGCGCTAGCGGTCAAGCCGCTGCTCCATCTCTCGGGCGGCCGGATCGAGCCGCTGGAGAAGGTCCGCACCGCGTCCCGGGCGATCGCCCGCCTGGAGGAGATCGCCGTCGAGCGGGCGGCCGACCGCGAGGTCGACATCACCGTCCACCACCTGGCGTCCGAGGAGCGGGCCGAACTCCTCGCCGAGCGCCTGCGCGAGCGTGTCCCCGGGCTGCGGGAGCTCTACGTGGGCGAGGTGGGCGCGGTGATCGGCGCGCACGTCGGTCCGGGGCTGCTCGCGGTCGTGCTCTCGCCCCGCTGAGTCCGATCGCGTGACACGGCGGACGGGAAACCACTCGTCCGGGCGACACCGGTTGTCCACAGGCCCGAGTTGTCCACAGGATCCGGACACCCTTCCCGCCGGGGCGGCTCCGGTGCGTACCGTCCCGGGCCATGAGAACTCCGATGCCGGGCGCGGCCAGGCGCCGCGAGACCACCGAGTCCGTCCGAGCCCGGATGGCGCAGCTCCTCGCCATGCGGCCGCCCGGGGAGCCGCTCCCCGCGGGCCGGGAGGGGGAGCGGTCACACGATCACTTTGCGGGTGAAGCGGCCGTGGGCGAATCCGATGCCGACGGGGCCGCCGATGCCGCCGATGCCGACGGGGCCGACGGGGCCGACGGGGGCGGGCTACCCGGGCCCGCCCCGGGCGCGGACTCCCGCGGCGGCGTCCTCGACCGGTACCGGGCCGGCGTTCTGGCGCGCGGGCCGGATCGGGATGCTGGTCCTGGTCCTGGTCCTGGTCCTGGTCCTGGTCCTGGCCACGGCCACGGCCACGGCCACGGCCCTGGCTCTGGTCCTGGTCCTGGTCCTGGTCCTGGTCCTGGTCCTGACCGTGGCCCGGATCCGGCCGCGGTCGCGGAGGCCGGTGGTGCGCCGCCCCTTGCCGCGGCGGGACCCGGGCCCGAGCCGGACCGGCACGAGCCTCCGCCGGTGCTCCCGATTCCGCCGGTCTCCCCGATTCCGCAGGTCCTCCCCGTACCGCCGCTCTCGCCGGCTCCCCGGTGGCCGCTTCGCCTGACAGCCAGCCCGGGATTCGGGTTCGACCGGCGGGCGGTGCTGGGGCTGGCCGTCCTGCTGGCACTGGCGGTCGCGTACGCGGTGCAGCACTTCTGGCTCGGCCGACCCGAGGCCGTCGAGGTACCGGTGGCGGCTGCGCCCACGATCAGGGCCGGTCCCGAGGCGCCCGGCGGGCCGGTCGCTCCCGGCGGACCTGCCGGCTCCGCGGACAACGCAGCAGGCGCGCCGTCCGGGGGAGGGAGCGTGGTCGTGGACATCGCGGGGAGGGTCCGGAGCCCCGGACTGCGGACCTTGCCGGGCGGGGCCCGGGTGGCCGACGCGCTCAGTGCGGCCGGTGGCGCCCTGCCGGACACCGACACCAGCGCGTTGAACCTGGCGCGGGTGCTGACGGACGGTGAGCAGATCCTGGTCGGCGGTCCTCCCGCGCAGTCGGCCACCGGGCCCGGGCCGAGGAGTCCGGTCAACCTCAACCGCGCCACGGCCGAGCAACTCGACGCCCTGCCGGGCGTCGGGCCCACCCTCGCCCAGCGCATCATCGCCTACCGGGAGGCCCACGGGACGTTCCGTTCGCTGGACCAGCTCCGGCAGGTGAGCGGTGTCGGTGACCGGACGTACGCCGAACTGAAACCGCTGCTCACCCTCTGACCCGCTGCTCACCCTCTGACCCGCGCCGGACTTCGGCCGGCCGCGCCCCTGGGCCGGACCAGTTCGGGCCCCGGGTCGGGCCGGTTCGAGCCCCCGTCCCGTCCCAATCCGTCCCGGTGCCGAGGAGGTGACCCATCGCCCGACCTATTACTGCTCCCACGTCCCCTCCGGCCCGGGCGGCCGCCGCCCCCGGCGAGCCCACGGAGCAGCCGGCAGGCGCGCGAGCCGTCCCGCCCCCGGCGGCGGATCTCCGGTTGCTGCTCCCGGCGGTCTCGGCCTGGGGCGCCGCCGCCACCGTGCTCCGGCTGGGCCCCGACCAGCGCGCGGCGGGCGTTGCCGTCGCCTGCGTGGCCGTGGTCGTGGCGGCGGTCCTCCTGCTCGGCCGCCGGGGAGCCCGCGGGCGCACCACGCTCACCCTGGCGGTCGTTCTCCTCACCGCCGCCACCGCGACTGCCGTCACCCTCCTGCACACCGCCGACCTCCACCGGGGCCCGCTGCCGGCACTCGCCCGCCCGCCGGCCCCGGCGGCCTCGCCCACCTCGGCTCCGAATCCCTCCGCGCCGCCCTCCTCCGTGCCGCCCTCCTCGGCCCCTCCCTCCTCAGCCCCACCACCGAACCCGCGCCCGGTCGGGCCGTCCGAGCTGCGGGTCGAGCTCACGATCACCGGTGACCCGAAGGCCCGCACCGCACGCTCCCGGGGGACGGCCCCGGGCCAGTCCCTGGTCACCGTCGAGGCCGTCGCCGACCGGGTGGCCGTGCCGAACCCGGTAGGGGAGGCCACCACCACCCGGACCAGGACCCCGGTCCTGGTCATGGTGCGTGCCCAGGACGCCGTCCCCTGGCAGACCCTGCTGCCCTCCACCCGGCTGGCCGCCGACGTCCGGGTCCTCCCGGCGGGCGAGGGGTACCGCGATGTCGCGGTGGTGCTGTTGGCCCACGGGCCGCCACGGCTGCTGGCGGGCCCGAGCCTCCCGCAGCGCATCGCCGGCCGACTGCGCGCGGGCCTGCGGGCGGCCTGCGATGGCCTCCCCGCCGACGCCCGCGGGCTGCTCCCGGGGCTGACCGTGGGGGACACCTCCCGCCTCCCGGAGGACCTCCAGGAGGCCTTCCGAGCCACCGATCTGGCGCACCTCATGGCGGTCAGCGGGGCCAACCTGGGCATTCTGCTGGCGGTGCTGCTTGGTACGTCCGGTCGTCGTACGGGCACCCCGGAACGCCGAGGCCTGGCGGCGCTGCTCGGACTCTCCCTGCGCAAGACCGCCCTGCTGGGCACCGCCGTGACGATCGCCTTCGTCACCGTCTGCCGTCCCGATCCCAGCGTGCTGCGGGCGGCCGCCACCGGCCTGATCGGACTGCTGGCGCTGGTCGCGGGACGCCCCCGGCACGCCGTCCCCGCGCTCTCCGGCGCGGTGCTCGTTCTCGTGCTCCTCGACCCCGCCCTGGCCGGCTCCTACGGCTTCGTCCTCTCGGTGCTCGCGACCACCGGGCTCGTGGTCCTGGGCCCGCGCTGGGCGGCGGCCCTGCGTGCCAGGGGCTGGCCCGGTCCGCTCGCGACCGCGGTCGCCGCCGCCGCCGCGGCGCAGGCCCTCTGCGCCCCCGTCACCGTGCTGCTGGCCCCGCGCGTCAGCCTGGTCGGTGTGCCGTGCAACCTGCTCGCCGAGATCGCCGTCGCACCGGCCACCCTGCTCGGCTTCGCGGTGCTGGCGCTCGAACCGCTCTCGTCGCCGGCGGCCCGGTTCCTCGCCCGCCTGGCCGAGGTCCCGGCGGACTGGCTGGCCGCGGTCGCCCGGCACGGCGCGGCCCTGCCCGGGGCCCAGCTGTCCTGGCCCGGCGGCCTGTTCGGCACCGGGACGCTGGTCGTGGCCACCCTGGCGCTGTGCTGGGCGGCGCCCCTGCTGCTCGGGCCGCCGCCCGCCGGCCCGGACGGCGTCGTCCGGCCGGGCCACCTCCGCGCCCGCCGGATCCGGACACTGTCCGCCGGCGTCCTCGCACTCGCCCTGCTGCTCGTCCTGCTGCGTCCGCCTGCCCTCACCAGGATCGCCACCGGCTGGCCGCCGGACGGCTGGCGGCTCGCCATGTGCGACATCGGTCAGGGGGACATGCTCGTGCTGCCGGTCCTCCCGGACGGCCCCGCGGGCGCGGTGCCCGACAGCGCCGTGGTCGTCGACGCCGGGCCGGATCCGCACGCCGCCGACTCCTGCCTGCGCAGCCTCGGCATCACCCGCGTCGCCCTGCTGCTCCTGACGCACTTCCACGCCGACCACGTCGAGGGCGTGCCCGGCGTGCTGCGAGGGCGGGAGGTCGGCGCCATCGAGACCACGACCCTGGACGAGCCCGCGGCCGAGGCGGCCAGAGTGCGGGGCTGGGCGGCGAGCGCCGGTGTGCCGGTGCTGCGGGCCGGTCGGGGTGAGCACCGCACGGCCGGGCGGGGGCTCTCCTGGGACGTCCTCTGGCCGGACGCCCCGACGGATCCGGACGCGTCGGGAGCGGTGGCGCCCGGGGCCAACAACGCCAGTGTCGCGCTGCTGGTCACCCTCGGCGTCGGCAGCGAGCCCGGCGGTGCCCTACGCGTCGCCCTCCTCGGTGACCTGGAACCCCCGGCCCAGGGCGCGCTGCTCGCCCGCCTCGCCCCCGGGCGGGTGGACGTCCTCAAGGTGGCCCACCACGGCTCCGCCCAGCAGGACTGGCAGCTCACCGCGGCGCTGCACCCCCGGCTCGCGCTGATCTCCTGCGGCCGGGACAACCCGTACGGTCACCCTTCAGCCCGGACGGTCGACCACCTCCGCGGCCTCGGTGCGGCGGTGCTGCGCACCGACCTGTCCGGAGACATCGCCGTTCTCGGCGAGAGTGCCGCCACGCTCGGCGCTGCCACCCATCCGCACGACCGGGAGGCCGGTGCCCCCTGACGACCGCCCCTTGACGACCGCCCGGCTCCGTCCCCGCCCGGTTCGGCCCCCGCCCGTCGGCCGTCGTCAGCCCTCCTCGCGCCAGCCCTCGTACTCGCCGGCGAGGGCGTCGAGTTCGGCCAGCAGGTCCGTGGTCCAGCCGCTGTCCGGCGGTTCGACGACGACCAGCCACTGGGCGTCCTCGGCGTCGTCCTCACCGGCCAGGGCGTCCCGGACGACGGACAGGTCGTTCAGGGACGGCCGGCGGGCGGAGAGTTCCTCGGCCGCCTCGTCGGCGGCGTCACGGTCGGGCAGGACGAGCAGCTGGCGCGCCTGGAGGTCGATGTCGTTCTCGTTCACGTCCCCATTCTCCCGATCCCACCACCCGCCCCCGCACCCCGCCCTGGTCCGGCCGCCCACACGGCAACCGTTCCGTCCCACGGCGTCCGCAGGAGGTCCCCGCCGCCCCTGCCGTTCCCGCCGCCCCTGCCGTTCCCGCCGTCCGCCGGGATTGTCCGGGCCCCGTGGGATGCTGGTACGCGATGGCCAGGAAGAGTGCACCCGACGACCTGCTCGCCCCGCTGACCCTCGTGGTCGGTCAGGAGGAGCTGCTGATGGACCGCGCGGTCGCCCAGGTGGTGGCGGCGGCCAGGGCGGCCGACCCCGACACCGACGTACGCGACCTGGCACCGGGCGGCCTCCAGCCGGGCGGTCTCGCCGAGCTCACCACGCCCTCGCTGTTCGCCGAACGCAAGGTCATCGTGGTCCGGGCCGCCCAGGACCTGTCCGCCGACTCCGTGAAGGAGGTCAAGGCGTACATCGAGAACCCTGCCGAAGAAGTGATCATCGTCCTGCTCCACGCCGGCGGCGTGAAGGGCAAGGGCCTGCTGGACGCCGGGCGCAAGGCGGGCGGGCGCGAGGTCGCATGCCCGAAGCTGACCAAGGCGGGGGACCGGCTCGCCTTCGTCCGCGGTGAGTTCCGCACCCTGGGCCGGTCGGCCAGCCAGGAGGCCTGTCAGGCCCTGCTCGACGCGCTCGGCGGCGACCTGCGCGAACTGGCCGCGGCCTGCAGCCAGCTGACCGCCGACGTCGAGGGCACCATCGACGAGACGGTGGTGGCCCGCTACTACAGCGGCCGGGCCGAGGCCACCGGCTTCGAGGTGGCCGACTTCGCGGTCACCGGGCGGGCCGCCGAGGCTCTGGAGCGGCTGCGCTGGGCGCTGGCCGTCGGCCAGCCGCCCACCGGTATCACCTATGCGCTGGCCTCGGGCGTGCGCAGCATCGGCCGGCTCGCCACCACCGGCCGCAACATGCGTCCGGCCGACCTGGCGCGCGAGCTGGGCATGCCGCCCTGGAAGGTCGACCGGGTCCGCCAGCAGATGCGGGGCTGGACGGGGGACGCCGTCGCCACCGCCCTCACCGCGATCGCCCAGGCCGACGCGGCGGTCAAGGGCGGCTCGGACGACCCCGCCTACGCACTCGAACGTGCCGTGGTGGCCGTCGCCAAGGCGGCCCGCTCGGGCGCCCGCGCCTACTGACCACGCCGGCCGCCCACCCCTCGGCCGCGCACTTCCCGGCCGGTCACCGCCCGGCCGGTCACCGCCCGGGCGGTCACCGGCCGCCGACGGCCTTCAGCAGGTCCCGGCTGTCGGACAGCAGGGCCTGGCGGATCGTCTCCTGCTCCGGCACGGTGCTCTTGCCGTCCTGGTAACTGCCCGACCAGGACAGGTAGTACGTCATACCGCCTTCGCGGACCAGCAGTTCGTGCGTGACGCTGTGCCAGGCCTTGTCCGACTCGCTGGCCTCGTCGCGGTAGGCGGTGTAGGCCGCGTCGCCCAGGCCGGGCACGTCGGTGATCCGGTATCCCGCCTGCTTGCGGCCGGTCCGCTCGGCGTCGAACTCGGCGCTCACGTTGACGGCCTTGTGCAGGCCGAGCTGCGCGTACAGCGAGGCGTACTCGGTGTCGCCCTCGCTGCCGCCGACCGAGCCGTTCTGGAGCGAGAGCGCGCAGGTCATCGAGTCGAGGGCCGGGTCCCGGTCGGTGCGGTGGCGCGGGGTGTCGTCGGGCTTGCGGTAGATCTGGCCGAACTTGGCCAACTTGGCCTTGGCACACAGGTCGTCCACCGCGTGGTAGCCGTGCAGGCCCAGGGGCGCGCCCTTGCCCGCGACGATGCCCGGTACGGTCAGCACCACGGCCGTCCACACGACCGAGACCACCGCGGCGCCGACGAACGCCCAGCCCGCGTTCCGTCGCAGCCGCCGGCTGCCGCTGTCCGCCGCCGACCGGGCGGGGTACGACGACTGTGGCCCCTGTGGCCCCTGTTGTGCCTGGGACGGTAGCCCGGAGTGCACCGGCGGCCCGGGCGGGCGACCGTAGTCGTATGCTGCCGCCGGCTGCGCCGGGAAGCCCCCGTAACCCGGACCGGCCTGCGGTGGCAATGTCATGGAGTCCCCCTGGTGTGTGCGGCGTCGTGGACGGATCGGTGCAGCCGGTGCGACGACGATAGTGGCACCGCCCGCCCACCCCGGAGGGAGGTGCGCCGGGTCCTCGGTCGGCTCCCGCACGCCTGTGGGGCCCGCCGTGACGCCGGAGCGTCACCGCAGGCCCCACGAGGACGGCCGACGGCCCGGCACGGCCGGACCCGATCCCCTGCCCGACCTCCGGCCCGACCCCGCGTGTCAGATCCGGGTGTCAGATCCGGGTGTCAGACCCCGAGCGCGGCCGAGGCCAGTGCGGTGCCCTCCACCCGTGCCGCGATCTTCGCGAAGGCGGTCTCCCGGGAGGTCGAGGTGTCGTCGGCGAACGGTGCGAAGCCGCAGTCGTCGCAGGTGCCGAGCCGAGCCGGGTCGATGTACTCGGCTGCCAGCAGGACCCGGTCCCGGACCTGCTCGGGGGTCTCGACGACGGGATCGATCGGGTCGGTCACACCGACGAAGACCTGCTGGTCCTCGTCCGCGTGCTTGGCCACCAGGTCGAGGACGCGCCGCGGGTCGGCCTCGCCCGCGAGCTCCAGGTAGAACGCGCCCGCCCGGAGCGCGAAGAGCCGGGGCAGCAGCAGCGCGTAGTCCACGTCCGCGCTGTGCGTGGAGTCCTGGTCGCCGCCGGGGCAGGTGTGCACGCCGATCCGGACCCGGTCCTCGTCGGAGAACCGCGCCAGCACGCTGTTGTTGAGCGCGACGAAGGAGTCGAGCAGTCCGCCCGAGGGGTCGAGCTTGAGCGCGAGACGCCCCTCGGTGAAGTCCAGCTGGACGCGCTGGGCGCCTGCCCGCAGGCAGCGGCGGATGTCCTGCTCCGCCTGGTCCTGGAGGTCGGCGAGGAACTGCTCCCGCGGGTAGCCGGCGATGCCCTCCGGCGGGTAGATCAGGCTGAGCGCCGAGGGCGCGATGACGGCCTGCTTCACCGGCACCGTCGCGTACTGCTGCGCGGCCTGGAGGTAGGAGTCGGCGTACGTCCCGTAGCGGAACGGCCCGGCGGTGAGCAGCGGCAGACGGCGGGTGTGCCCGTCCTCGAACGGAATGGTCACGCCGTCGGGGGTGAGGCTCGTCAGCCCCTCCAGCGGGTAGGTGGCGAAGCTGGACTTGGCCTGCTCGCCGTCGGTCACGACGGGCGAGCCGAGGGCTTCGAGGCGCGCGATGGTGTCCCGTACGGCCTCCTGCTGCTGCCGGGCCAGCGCGGCGTCGTCGATCTGTCCGGCGGCGTGCTCCCGGAGGGCCGCGAGCAGCTCCGGCGAGCGGGGAAGACTTCCGATGGGTTCCGTGGGAAGCGTCATGGACGGCACACTAGCGACACCCAGTGCACCTGGTCCATCACCAAGCGTGTTCAAGGGGTTTGATGCGTTGACGAGTTGACGCGTCGATCCTGGATCGGCGGGCCGCGCCCGGGAACGCGAACTGCCCGCCCGGAGTGATCCGGACGGGCAGCGGGCGAACGGCCTGTGATCAGACGCATTCGCGGTGGTTCTGTGCACCGCACCCGCGTGGCGAACGCAGGCCGCGTGCGGTACGAGTCTGTGCGCCTCAGGGTCCCGGGTAGAGGGCCGGTTCGACCTGAGGGGGCGGGGCCGGACGGCCCCGAGGGCGTCAGGCCTGGACGGTCGCGTTGACGCGCTTGGTGATGGCCGACTTCTTGTTGGCGGCCTGGTTGGCGTGGATGACGCCCTTGCTGACGGCCTTGTCGAGGGCCTTGGAGGCCTCGCGGGCCAGCACGGTGGCCTTCTCGGTCTCGCCGGCGGCAGCGGCCTCGCGGGCCTTGCGCAGGGCGGTCTTGAGCGAGGACTTGACGGCCTTGTTGCGCAGGCGCGCCTTCTCGTTGGTCTTGTTGCGCTTGATCTGGGACTTGATGTTCGCCACGAAGGAGCCTCAGTCTTGTTCGTAATGGTTCTGGAGGTACCTCCCGGCCGGAACCGGGGGAGGCAGCACCATGCGGTCCGGTCTGCTGAGAGGGCATGCCAGGGCCAGGTGCAGCGGCCAACGCTACCAGGGGCGGGCGGCTCGCCCCAAACCGACGGCGCCGCGCCGCCACCGCGCCGAGCCACCGCGCCGGCCCCGCCCGCAGGCAGGCGGCACGGGCCCGCCTACGCCCGCAGGCGGGCAGCACGGGCCCGCCTACGCCCGCAGCACGGGTTCCCCGAAGTGTTCGACCTCGGGGAACGGCGAGTAGAAGGGGTGCAGGAGCGTCCGCCAGCGCTCGTACTCGGCGGAGCGGCGGAAGCCCTCGGTGTGGTCGGCCAGCGTCTCCCACTCCACCTGGAGGAGGAAGCGGGAGCCGCGCCCCTCGTCCAGGCAGCGGCGCAGTTCCAGCGAGCGGAAGCCCGGCTGTACCGCGATCAGCGGCCTGGCCTCCGTGAACGCGGCGAGGAAGTCGTCCTCGTGGCCCGGCCGGACGTCGAGCAGCACGCTTTCCAAGATCATGCGCGGCAGTCTAGGCGGGTCCGTGCACCGGTGGCCCCGGCTGGACGGTGAGCCGATGCCCGCTCGTGGGAAGATGGTCGGAGCCATATCGATCGGACGAGACCGTCCGGTCCCCGGGAAGCGGCTCCTCAGCCCGACGTGAACGCGGCGTCGAGGGGGGCGAGCGCCCGGCCCCCGGACCAACGGAGAATCGGACCAAGGTGCCCGCGACCCCCAGCAATGTGCCACAGCCCAGCCGTACCGACCCGGCGCTGATCCGCAACTTCTGCATCATCGCCCACATCGACCACGGCAAGTCGACCCTCGCCGACCGGATGCTGCAGATCACCGGCGTCGTCGACCCCCGGCAGATGCGTGCCCAGTACCTCGACCGCATGGACATCGAGCGCGAGCGCGGTATCACCATCAAGTCGCAGGCGGTCCGCCTCCCGTGGGCGCCGACGGTCGGCGAGGGCGTGGGCAAGACCCACATCCTCAACATGATCGACACCCCGGGCCACGTGGACTTCACCTACGAGGTGTCCCGTTCGCTCGCCGCCTGCGAGGGCACCATCCTCGTGGTCGACGCCGCCCAGGGCATCGAGGCGCAGACCCTCGCCAACCTGTACCTGGCGCTGGAGAACAACCTCACCATCGTCCCGGTGCTGAACAAGATCGACCTGCCGGCGGCCCAGCCGGAGAAGTACGCCGCCGAGATCGCGCACATCATCGGCTGCGACCCGGAGGACGTCCTCAAGGTCAGCGCCAAGAGCGGTCTCGGTGTGCCGGAGCTGCTCGACCACCTGGTGGAGAAGATCCCGGCGCCGGTCGGCGTCAAGGACGCCCCGGCCCGCGCGATGATCTTCGACTCGGTCTACGACACCTACCGCGGCGTGGTGACCTACGTCCGGGTGGTCGACGGCGAGCTCACCAAGCGCGAGCGGATCGCGATGATGTCCACCGGCGCGACCCACGAGCTGCTGGAGATCGGCGTCATCTCGCCGGAGCCCAAGGTCGCGGACGGCCTCGCCGTCGGCGAGGTGGGCTACATCATCACCGGTGTGAAGGACGTCCGGCAGTCCAAGGTCGGTGACACCATCACCTCGATGCACAAGGGTGCGACCGAGGCGCTGGGCGGCTACAAGGAGCCGCGCCCGATGGTGTTCTCCGGCCTCTACCCGCTGGACGGCAGCGACTACCCGCTGCTGCGCGACGCCCTCGACAAGCTCCAGCTCAACGACGCCGCCCTGGTGTACGAGCCGGAGACCTCGGTCGCGCTGGGCTTCGGCTTCCGCTGCGGCTTCCTGGGCCTGCTGCACCTGGAGATCGTCCGGGAGCGGCTGGAGCGCGAGTTCAACCTCGACCTGATCTCCACCGCCCCCAACGTCGTCTACCGGGTGGTGATGGAGGACGGCACCGAGCACACCGTCACCAACCCGAGCGAGTTCCCGACCGGCAAGATCGCCGAGGTGAACGAGCCGGTGGTCCGCGGGTCCATCCTGGTGCCGAACGAGTTCGTCGGTGCCGTCATGGAGCTCTGCCAGAGCCGCCGCGGCAACATGCAGGGCATGGACTACCTGTCCGAGGACCGGGTGGAGCTGCGCTACACCCTGCCGCTGGCCGAGATCGTCTTCGACTTCTTCGACATCCTGAAGTCCAAGACCCGCGGTTACGGCTCGTTCGACTACGAGCCGATCGGCGAGCAGACGGCCGACCTGGTCAAGGTCGACATCCTGCTGCACGGCGACGCGGTGGACGCGTTCTCCGCGATCGTGCACAAGGACAAGGCCTACAACTACGGCATCATGATGGCCGGCAAGCTGCAGAAGCTCATCCCGCGCCAGCAGTTCGAGGTGCCGATCCAGGCCGCCATCGGCTCGCGGGTGATCGCCCGTGAGACCGTCCGCGCGATCCGCAAGGACGTCCTCGCCAAGTGCTACGGCGGTGACATCTCGCGTAAGCGCAAGCTGCTGGAGAAGCAGAAGGAGGGCAAGAAGCGGATGAAGATGGTCGGCCGCGTGGAGGTCCCGCAGGAGGCCTTCATCGCCGCGCTGTCCACCGACGCGGATGCCCCGAAGGGCGAGAAGAAGTAGCACCGCTCGACGAAGGGGGCCCGGGACGACTGTCCCGGGCCCCCTTCGGCCTTCCCACGACCGGCCTTCGCACGACCGGCCTTCGCACGACCGGCCTTCCGACGACCGGCCTTCCCGCCGCGCCGGCCGCCGGGTGGGCGGCCGGCGCCCGCGGTCAGTCGACCTCGGCCACCGCCTCGGCGAACTGCGCCTGGTACAGCCGGGCGTAGGCGCCGCCGGTGGCGATCAGGTCGTCGTGCGAGCCCTGCTCGACGATCGCGCCGTTCTCCATCACCAGGATCACGTCGGCGTCCCGGATGGTGGAGAGCCGGTGGGCGATCACGAAGCTGGTCCGGCCGCTGCGCAGGCGTGCCATGGCCCGCTGGATCAGCACCTCGGTCCGGGTGTCCACGGAGCTGGTGGCCTCGTCCAGGACGAGGATGCTGGGCTCGGCGAGGAAGGCCCGGGCGATGGTGATCAGCTGCTTCTCGCCCGCGCTGACACCGGTTCCCTCGTCGTCGAGGACGGTGTCGTAGCCGTCGGGCAGGGTGCGCACGAAGCGGTCGACGTGGGCCGCCTTCGCCGCCTCGACGACCTGCTCGCGGCTGGTGCCGCCGTCCGCGCCGTACGCGATGTTCTCGGCGATCGTGCCGCCGAACAGCCAGGTGTCCTGGAGCACCATGCCGATGCCGGCCCGCAGCTCCTCACGCGACATCGCGGCGATGTCCACGCCGTCCAGGGTGATCCGGCCGCCGCTGACCTCGTAGAACCGCATCAGCAGGTTGACCAGGGTGGTCTTGCCGGCGCCGGTCGGGCCGACGATGGCGACGGTGTGGCCGGGCTCCACCTTCAGCGAGAGGTCCTCGATCAGCGGCTTCTCCGGGTCGTAGCGGAACGCGACGTCCTCGAAGGCGACCCGTCCGCGCAGCTCGGCCGGGCGCTCCGGCCGGGCCGGCTCGGCGGACTGCTCCGGGGCGTCGAGCAGTTCGAAGACCCGCTCGGCCGAGGCCACCCCGGACTGCACCAGGTTGGACATGCTGGCGACCTGCGTGAGCGGCTGGCTGAACTGCCGCGAGTACTGGATGAACGCCTGCACGTCGCCGATGGACAGCGCCCCGGAGGCCACCCGCAGACCGCCGACCACGGCGACCAGCACGTAGTTCAGGTTGCCGATCAGCATCATCGCCGGCTGGATGATCCCGGAGATGAACTGCGCCCGGAAGCTGGACGCGTACAGGGCCTCGTTGTGCTCGCGGAAGGTCTCGGCGGACTCGCGCTGGCGCCCGAAGACCTTCACCAGCGCGTGGCCGGTGTACATCTCCTCGATGTGGCCGTTGAGCTGGCCGGTGGTCTTCCACTGGGCCACGAACTGCGGCTGCGCCCGCTTGCCGACCTTGGCCGCGACGACCACCGAGAGCGGGACGGAGATCAGGGCGATCAGCGCCAGCAGCGGCGAGATCCAGAACATCATCGCCAGCACGCCGACGACGGTGAGCAGCGAGTTCACCACCTGGCCGGTGGTCTGCTGCATGGACTGGCCGATGTTGTCGATGTCGTTGGTGACGCGGCTCAGCACCTCGCCGCGCGGCTGCTTGTCGAAGTAGCTCAGCGGCAGCCGGGACAGCTTGGCGTCCACCGACTCGCGCAGCCGGAAGACGGTGCGCTGGATGGCGTTGGCCGCGATCCGGCCCTGCACGATGCCGAACACGGCGGAGGCGACGTAGATGGCCAGCACCCAGATCAGCACGGTGCCGATGGCGCCGAAGTCCATGCCCTGGCCGGGGGTGAAGTCGACCGAGTTGAGCATGTCGGCGACGCCGTCCTGGCCGCCCGCGCGCAGGCCGTCGAGGACCTGGGTCTTGGTCTCGCCGGCCGGGGCCTGCCGGCCGACCACGCCGGCGAAGATCAGGTCGGTGGCGTTGCCGAGCACCTTGGGGCCGATCACGGCGCAGCCGATGCTGAGCACGCCCAGCGCGAGCACCCCGACGATGGAGGCGCGTTCGGGGCGCAACAGGTTCAGCAGGCGCTTGCTGGAGCCCTTGAAGTCCATCGACTTCTCGGCGCCCTGGCCGCCCATGAACCGGCCGGGGCCGGCCGGGCCGCGCCGGGCGGCGGCGGTCTGCGAGTCGCTGACGGCGACCTTCGGCGCCGCGCCGTCCGCCGGGCCGGTGCCGCCGGGGCCCTTGCCCCCGGGGCTCGGCGTCTCGGGGCCCCGCTTCTCGGGGCCCTTGTTCATCGGGGTGGTCACGCCGCCTCCTGCTCGGTGAGCTGGGAGAGCACGATCTCCCGGTACGTCGGGTTGTCGGCCATCAGTTCGCGGTGCGTGCCGGTGCCGACCACGGCGCCCTCGTCCAGGACGATGATCCGATCGGCGTCGCGGATGGTGCTGACCCGCTGGGCGACGATCAGGACCGTGGCGTCGGCGGTCTCCCGGGCGAGGGCCTTGCGCAGCTTCGCGTCGGTGGCGTAGTCGAGCGCCGAGAAGGAGTCGTCGAAGAGGTACACGCCGGGCTTGCGGACGAGTGCCCTGGCGATCGCCAGGCGCTGGCGCTGACCGCCCGAGACGTTGCCGCCGCCCTGGGTGATCGGGGCGTCCAGGCCCTCGGGGAACTTCTCCACGAACTCCTTGGCCTGCGCGACCTCCAGCGCGTGCCAGAGCTCCTCGTCGGTGGCGTCCGGCCGGCCGTAGCGAAGGTTTCCGGCCACCGTGCCGGAGAACAGGTAGGGCTTCTGCGGGACGAGTCCGACCGTCTCGGCGATCAGCTCGGGCGCCAGGCTGCGGACGTCGACTCCGTCCAGCAGCACCGCGCCGCCGGTGGCGTCGAAGAGCCGGGGGACGAGGCCCAGCAGGGTGGACTTGCCGCTGCCGGTGGAGCCGATCACGGCGGTCGTCTCGCCGGGCCGGGCCAGGATGTCGATGCCGCGCAGCACCGGGGCCTCGGCGCCGGGGTAGCGGAACTCGACGTCGCGCAGCTCCAGGTTGCCCCGGCGCAGCAGTTCGGTGACCGGGTCGGTGGGCGGGACGACGCTGGAGTCGGTGCCCAGCACCTCCTGGATGCGCTCGGCGCAGACCTCGGCACGCGGCACCATCATGAACATGAAGGTGGCCATCATGACGCTCATCAGGATCTGCATCAGGTAGGAGAGGAAGGCCGTCAGGGCGCCGATCTGCATCTGGCCGCTGTCGATCCGGTGGGCCCCGAACCACATCACGGCGATGCTGGAGAGGTTCACCACGAACATCACGCTCGGGAACATGAAGGCCATCATCTTGCCGACCCGCAGCGAGACGTCGGTCAGCTCCTGGTTGGCGCCGGCGAACCGCACCTGCTCGTGGCCGTCCTTCACGAAGGCGCGGATCACCCGGATGCCGGTGATCTGCTCGCGCAGGACCCGGTTGACGGTGTCGATCCTGGTCTGCATGCTGCGGAACGCCGGCCGCAGCCGGCGGACCAGCAGGGTGACCACGGTGCCCAGCACCGGGACCACGACCAGCAGCAGCGCGGACAGCGGGACGTCCTGGTTGAGGGCCATCACCACGCCGCCGAAGCACATGATGGGGGCCGCGACCATCAGGTTGAAGCCCATCAGGACCAGCATCTGGACCTGCTGGACGTCGTTGGTGGTGCGGGTGATCAGGGAGGGCGCGCCGAACTGTCCGAGTTCGCGGGCGGAGAAGCTCTGGACGCGGTCGAAGACCGAGGCGCGGATGTCGCGGCCGACCGCCATCGCGGTGCGTGCGCCGAAGTACACGGCGCCGACCGAGCTGACGGCCTGGACCAGCGTGACGGCGATCATCACCGCGCCGATCCGCAGGATGTAGCCGGTGTCCCCCTTCACCACGCCGTCGTCGATGATGTCGGCGTTGAGGGTGGGAAGGTACAGCGCGGCGAGGGTCGACACCAGCTGGAGCAGTACCAGCAGGGAGATCGGTCGGTGGTAGGGCCTCAGATGAGCCCGGAGCAGTCTGATCAGCACTGGCAACACTCTCATGCTCGACAGCGGGAACGGCATCCCAATTTTCGGGCTTCTGCGGACCGGTGTACCGGCATTGCCGTGGTCCGACCCTGAGACTAGTGGGGCACTTTGCACTTGCGGCGCGCCGGTGTGCCAGCTGGCGTCACCCTCTTACGGAACGGCTTGTTTCCCCCTAGGCTGCTGCCACCTCTTGTTACTTGTCGGTTAACAAGACGGCCCGGAGGCCGCCCCCACGGTCACCGTCCACCCTCGGCCACCCGCCCCCGGAGGTCTCGTTGAGTTCCGCGCAGTCCCTGATCGGCTCCGGCAGTGTCGACATCGTCGCCGGGCGCCCCGCCTCCGTCGCCCACCTCTTCCTCGACCGGGTGGCCGCCACTCCCGGCGACGAGGCCTACCGCTACCCCGTGCCCGTGGACGAGCACGCCGCGGACGGCGCGCCGGGCGCCGAGCAGTGGCGCTCGCTCACCTGGGCGCAGACCGCCGTCCGGGTCAAGGCGGTGGCCGCCGGCCTGATGTCGCTCGGCATCCGACCGGAGGACCGGGTGGCGCTGTCCTCGTCCACCCGGGTGGAGTGGATCATCGCCGACCTGGGGAACATGTGCGCCGGGGCGGCCACCACCACCGTCTACCCGAGCACCAACGCCGACGAGACGGCCTTCATCCTCTCCGACTCGGGGTCCAGGGCCCTGTTCGCGGAGAACGCCGCCCAGCTGGACAAGGCGATCAGCCGACTGGACCAGCTGCCCGAGCTGAGGACGGTCGTCCTCTTCGACGCCCCCGCCGAGGTCCCCGAGCCGGCCGGTGTCGCCGTCCTCACCTTCGCGGAGCTGGAGCGGCTGGGCAACGAGTACCTGGCGGAGCACCCCGACGCCGTGGACAAGGCGGTCGCGGCGATCGACAAGGAGCAGCTGGCCACCCTCATCTACACCTCCGGCACCACCGGCCGCCCCAAGGGCGTGCGCCTGGTGCACGACTGTTGGGCGTACGAGGGCCGGGCGCAGGAGGCCAGCGGGCTGCTGCGCGCCGAGGACATCCAGTTCATGTGGCTGCCGCTGTCGCACGTCTTCGGCAAGACGCTGATCTCCGGCCAGATCGCCACCGGGCACGTGATGGCCCTGGACGGCCGGGTCGACCGGATCATCCACAACCTGCCGGCGATCCGCCCGACCCTGATGGCCTCGGCTCCGCGGATCTTCGAGAAGGTCTACAACGGCATCGCCGGCCGGGCCCGGGCCGAGGGCGGCGCCAAGTACAAGATCTTCCTGTGGGCGGCGAGGGTCGCCCGGGAGCACGCCCGGACCGCCCAGGCCACCCGGATCGCCACCGGCCGGGAGTCGGTGCCGTTCGTCCTGGGCCTGCAGCACGCGCTGGCCGACAAGCTGGTGTACGCCAAGATCCGGGCCGCCTTCGGCGGGCGGATGCGCGGCTCGGTCTCGGGCAGCGCCGCGCTCGCGCCCGAGATCGGGTACTTCTTCGCCGGCGCCGGCGTGCCGATCCTGGAGGGCTACGGCCTCACCGAGACCAGCGCGGGATCCTGCGTGAACCGCGCCGAGGACTTCCGGATCGGCACGGTCGGCCTGCCGCTGCCCGGCACCGAGGTCCGGATCGCCGAGGACGGCGAGATCCTGCTGCGCGGCCCCGGCATCATGCGCGGCTACCACAACCTGCCGGAGAAGACCGCCGAGGTGCTGGAGCCGGACGGCTGGTTCCACACCGAGGACATCGGCGAGCTCACCGAGGACGGCTTCCTGCGGATCACCGACCGCAAGAAGGACCTGTTCAAGACCTCGGGCGGCAAGTACGTCGCGCCCAGCGAGGTCGAGGGCAAGTTCAAGGCGATCTGCCCGTTCGTCAGCAACATCCTGGTGATCGGCAACGGCCGCAACTACTGCACCGCGCTGATCGCCCTGGACGAGTCGGTGATCATGCCGTGGGCCGCCGAGCACGAGCTGGCCGGCAGGTCCTACGCCGAGGTGGTCTCCTCCCCGCAGGTGCGCGAGCTGATCGAGGGCTTCGTGCAGCGGCTCAACGGCGACCTCCAGCGCTGGCAGACGGTGAAGAAGTTCACCCTGCTCCCGCGCGACCTGGACATCGAGCACGGCGAGCTGACCCCGAGCCTCAAGATCAAGCGCCCGGTGGTCGAGAAGACGTACGCCGACGCGGTCGCCGAGATGTACGCGGGCGCCGTCGAGGCGTGAGCCTCCCCGTCCGGTACGGCCCGCCCGGGCCGTACCGGACAATGGGTGCATGCCCTCCGCACTCCCCGACGGCGAACCCGTGCCGTCCGACGGTTCCCTGCCCGCCCACGCCCTCGCCGGGCTGGGCACGCGGCCCTTCGGGTTCTACGTCCACGTGCCGTACTGCGCCACCCGCTGCGGCTACTGCGACTTCAACACCTACACGGCCACCGAACTGCGCTCCTCCGGCGCCGTCGCCTCGCAGGACACCTACGCGGACAACCTGGTCGCGGAGATCCGCCACGCCCGTACGGTGCTGGGCTCCGCGGAGCTGCCCGTGCAGACCGTCTTCCTCGGCGGCGGCACGCCGACCCTGCTGCCCGCCCGTGACCTGGTGACGATGCTCGCCGCGATCCGGGACGAGTTCGGGCTCGCGCCGGGCGCGGAGGTCACCACCGAGGCCAACCCCGAGTCGGTCGACCCCGCCTACCTGGCGCAGCTGCGCGAGGGCGGCTTCAACCGGATCTCCTTCGGCATGCAGAGCGCCCGCCCGCACGTGCTGCAGCTGCTGGACCGCCACCACACCCCGGGCCGCCCCGAGGCCTGCGTGGCCGAGGCCAGGGCGGCGGGTTTCGAGCACGTCAACCTGGACCTGATCTACGGCACCCCCGGTGAGTCCGACGACGACTGGCGGGCCTCGCTGGACGCCGCCATCGGCGCCGGCCCCGACCACGTCTCCGCGTACTCCCTGATCGTCGAGGACGGCACCAAGCTCGCCGCCCGGGTCAAGCGCGGCGAGCTGCCGATGATCGACGACGACGTGCACGCCGACCGCTACCTGATCGCCGAGGAGGCGCTGAGCAAGGCCGGCTACTCCTGGTACGAGGTCTCCAACTGGGCGACCACCGAGGCCGGCCGCTGCCGGCACAACGAGCTCTACTGGACGGGCGCCGACTGGTGGGGCGCGGGCCCCGGCGCGCACAGCCACGTCGGCGGCGTCCGCTGGTGGAACGCCAAGCACCCGGCCGCGTACGCCCGGGCCCTCGCCGAGGGCCGCACCCCCGCCCAGGGCCGGGAGGTCCTCCCGGCGGCGGACCGCCGGGTCGAGCGGATCCTGCTGGAGCTGCGCCTGGTCGAGGGCTGCCCGCTCGACCTGCTCGCCCCGGCGGGCCTGGAGGCCGCCCACCGCGCGCTGGCCGACGGCCTGCTCGACCCCGCCGCCTTCGACGGCGGCCGCGCCGTGCTGACCCTCCAGGGGCGCCTGCTGGCGGACGGCGTCGTGCGTGACCTCGTGGACTGAATCCCGTTGACGTGGGAGCGGCCGTCCGAGGGAGTTGTGATGACCCGGTGGACGTGCTCGGCGTCGTCCTGGACACCGCGGAGTTCCAGACCTGCGCCTGAGACCCTCCGGCGGGATCCGAGGCCGCTCAGTCCTCGGTGAGCGTCACGAAGTCGATCAGTTCCTCGACCCGGCCCAGCAGGGCCGGGTCGAGGTCCCGGTAGGAGTTCACCGAGGCGAGGATCCGCTTCCAGGCGGCCGGGGTGTCCACCGGCCAGCCGAGCCGGCGGCAGACGCCCTCCTTCCAGGACTCCCCGCGCGGCACCTGCGGCCAGCCGGGGATGCCGACGCTGGCGGGCTTCACGGCCTCCCAGACGTCGATGTACGGGTGGCCGACCACCAGGACGCAGGCGCCGGTCACCTGGCCGGCGATCCGGTGCTCCTTGGTGCCGGGCAGCAGGTGGTCGACCAGCACGCCGAGGCGCCGACCCGGGCCGGGGGCGAAGTCGGCGACGATCGCCGGCAGGTCGTCGATGCCCTCCAGGTACTCCACCACCACGCCCTCGATCCGCAGGTCGTCGCCCCAGACCCGCTCGACCAGTTCGGCGTCGTGCCGGCCCTCGACGTAGATCCGCGACTCCCGGGCGACCCGGGCCCGGGCGCCCGGCACCGCCACGGATCCGGAGGCCGTCCGGCCGGGGGCCTTGGCGGGCGCGGGCGCGGCGCCGGCCGGGCGCACCAGGGTGACGACCCGCCCCTCCAGCAGGAAGCCGCGCGGGCCCATCGGGAACACCCGGTGCTTGCCGAAACGGTCCTCCAGCGTGACCGTCAGCCCCTCGGCCGTCTTCTCGCACCGCACCACCGCCCCGCAGAAGCCGGTGGCCGCCTCCTCCACCACGAGGTCCCGCTCGGCGGGCACCTCCGGGGCGGGCTGCTGCCGCTTCCACGGCGGGGTCAGGTCCGGGCCGTAACTCCTGCTGCGCATCCTCGGACTATACGAAACCCGCCGCCGCCCCGGCCGCCGGGCACGCGCACCGGCCCGTCCGGCCCGCGTCCGGTGCCACCGCCGACAGCACGGCCGCCGGCTGCTCCGCCAGCGCCGTACGGTGCGTCAGCGCCGCGGCGTCCGGCGGGTTTCCGGGCGGCCTCACAGGCCCGGGGCGCCCCAGACCGGGAACCAGCGGGAGAGGTCGGACTCGACCCGCAGGTCGTTGCCGAGCATGGCCTTGATCTGGAGTTCCAGCGGGCTGTTGCGCTTCTCGCCGCCGCCGGGCATCGGTGCGAACGGGTAGAAGGTGCCGCGCTTGTAGAGGTAGACGAGCGCGAGCGCCTGGCCGGCGTCGTTGCGGAAGGCCACCAGCGAGCAGAGCAGTTGCGGGCCGAATCCGTTCGCCTCCAGCTCGCTGTTCACCGCGTGCAGGTCGTTGACCAGTTCGGGGAGTTCCTCCGGGGTGTGCCGGGCCAGCAGCCAGGAGTAGCCGTAGCCGTCCTGGCTGGCCTCCACGGGGACGCCGCCGCGGTCGGTGTCGGCGTCGAGCAGCGCCCGGACCTGCCGCTCCACCTCGCCGAAGGCGCCGCCCTCGACGGCGGCGAAGCAGACGGAGCCGAGTCCGGTCGGCCGGAACCCGGCGGCGGCCTCCAGGGTGAGCGCCGCGGAGGGGACCCCGAACAGCTGGTCGAGGTCGGGCCGGACCGGCTTGCTCCGGCCGAACAGGGTGTCCAGGAATCCCACGGGGTCCCCTCCGGTCGCACGGCGTGTCGTCAGGTGCGGTGGTGGTGCGGGCGGGTCAGTGGTTGAGGTCGGTGGAGATCCTGGCGAGCTGCTCCAGCCGCTTCTCCAGCGACGGGTGGGTGGACAGCAGCTGGCTGGCGGTCTCCCGGGCGCTCAGCGCCGGGGCGAAGTAGAAGGCGTTGTAGGCCTGGGCCTGCCGCAGGTCCCTGGTGGGGATCGCGGCGATCTGGCCGGTCACCTTGGTCAGGGCGGAGGCCAGCGCGCTGGGCCGGCCGGTCAGCTGGGCGGCCGCCCGGTCGGCGGCCAGTTCGCGGTAGCGGGACAGCAGCCGGGTGAGCAGGAAGCTGATGACGTACACCACCATCGAGACCAGCGGGATGATCAGCATCGCGATGGCGGCGTTCTGGTCGTTGCTGTTGCGGTTGCCGCCCATCAGGCCGCCGTACATGGCCATCCGGGTCATCGCCCCGGCGAGGACGCCGAGGAACCCGGCCACCGTCATCACCGCGACGTCCCGGTGGGCGACGTGCGAGAGCTCGTGGGCGAGGACGCCCTCCAGTTCCTCCGGCTCCAGCCGGCGCAGCAGGCCGGTGGTGACGCAGACCACCGACTTCTCGGGTTTGCGGCCGGTGGCGAAGGCGTTCGGCATGTCGTTCTGGGAGACCGCGACCCTGGGTTTGGGCATGTCGGCGAGTGCGCAGAGCCGGTCGATGGTGCCGTGCAGCTGCGGAAACTGCTCGGGGGTGACCTCGTGGGCGCCCATCGCCCGTTCGGTGATCTTGTCGCTGAACCAGAACTGCGCCACGAACAGCCCGCCCGAGATCAGCACGATGATCGGCCAGGCCCCGCGGAACAGCGCGATGAGCACACCGGTGAAGCCCACGTACAGAAGACCGATCACGAACATCGTGGCGACCATCCGGCTGGTCAGTCCGCGGTCGGGGGTGAATCGGGTGTGCTGGCCTGAGGTCGACATCGCTGCTCCTCGCATTCGCCGGTTGCCTTCGATGCTGCCACCTGGCGGGGCGGGCGGCATCACCCCGCGCGGGGCGGTGCGTGCAGGATCACCACCGACGGGCCGTTCCTGCCGTCGGGCCCGGGCCTTACACTGGCAGGTACGGTTCTGGCACTCGACTGTCCTGAGTGCCAGAGGCCCGGAACTGGTGATCCACAGAGCGGCCCAGACCAAGTCATAACGGACAACGTGCGAAGACGGAGGTGCGTGCCCATGGCCAACGAGCGCAGGGCGGACGATCGCAAGTCCGACGGCAGGCACCTCGACGGCAGGCAGCTGGACGTGCGTCCGCTGGACGACCGCAAGCTCGCGGTGCTGCGTGCGATCGTCCAGGACTACGTGGGCACCGAGGAGCCGGTCGGCTCCAAGGCGCTGGTCGAGCGGCACAGCCTCGGGGTCTCCCCGGCGACCGTGCGCAACGACATGGCGGCCCTGGAGGAGGACGGCTACATCCAGCAGCCGCACACCAGCGCCGGCCGGATCCCCACCGACAAGGGCTACCGGCTCTTCGTCGACCGCCTCGCCGAGGTGAAGCCGATGACCGCGCCCGAGCGGCGTGCGATCCGGCACTTCCTGGACGGCGCGGTCGACCTGGACGACGTGGTGGCCCGTACGGTGCGGCTGCTCGCGCAGCTGACCCGGCAGGTCGCGGTGGTGCAGTACCCCTCGCTCTCCCGCTCGACCGTGCGGCACATCGAACTGGTCGCGCTGGCCCCGGCCAAGGTGATGCTCGTCCTGATCACCAACACCGGCCGGGTCGAGCAGCGGATGGTCGACTGCCCGGGCACGGTCGGCGAGACCGTCCTGGCGGACCTGCGGGCCCGGATCAACGCCCGGGCCGTCGGGCAGCGCCTGCCGGACGTCCCCGAGCTGCTGGAGGGCCTGCCGGCGGCCTTCGAGGCGCCCGACCGCCCGACCGTCACCACCGTGCTCGCCACCCTCTTCGAGGCCCTCGCCGAGCAGAACGAGGAGCGGATCATGCTGGCCGGCACGGCCAACCTGACCCGCTTCGGGCACGACTTCCCGCTCACCATCCGGCCGGTGCTGGAGGCGCTGGAGGAGCAGGTCGTCCTGCTCCGCCTGCTGGGCGAGACCGCCGACGCCGGGATGATGGTCCGAATCGGCCGGGAGAACGCGTACGAAGGGCTCAATTCCACCTCGGTGGTCTCGGTCGGTTACGGTTCGGGCGACGAGAGTGTGGCAAAGCTGGGAGTGATCGGTCCGACCCGGATGGACTACCCGGGCACAATGGGGGCGGTGCGTGCGGTGGCACGGTACGTGGGCCAGATCCTGGCCGAGTCGTAGAACAGCGCCGTTGGACCTCCAACGGTGACAACCAGTCGCAGCACTTCTAGAGGCGGAACAAGCGGAGCATTTGGTGGCCACGGACTACTACGCGGTACTCGGCGTCCGACGGGATGCGGGGCAGGACGAGATCAAGAAGGCGTTCCGGCGCCTCGCCCGTGAACTGCACCCGGACGTCAACCCGGACCCGAAGACGCAGGAGCGGTTCAAGGAGATCAACGCCGCCTACGAGGTGCTCTCGGACCCGGCCAAGCGCCAGGTCTACGACCTCGGCGGCGACCCCCTCTCCCCGAACGGCGGCGGCGCGGGCGGCTTCGGCGCCGGCGCGGCGGGCTTCGGCTTCTCCGACATCATGGACGCCTTCTTCGGCGCCGCCTCCGGCCAGCGCGGGCCACGCTCGCGCACCCGGCGCGGCCAGGACGCGATGATCCGGCTGGAGATCACCCTGGAGGAGGCCGCGTTCGGCACCACCAAGGAACTCCAGGTCGACACCGCCGTCACCTGCACCACCTGCTCCGGTGAGGGCGCCGCACCCGGCACCTCGGCGCAGACCTGTGACATGTGCCGGGGCAAGGGCGAGGTCTCGCAGGTCACCCGGTCCTTCCTGGGCCAGGTCATGACCTCGCGGCCGTGCCCGCAGTGCCAGGGTTTCGGCACCGTCGTGCCGACCCCGTGCCCGGAGTGCGCCGGCGACGGCCGGGTCCGGGCCCGCCGCACCCTCACGGTGAAGATCCCGGCCGGTGTGGACAACGGCACCCGGATCCAGCTGGCCGGCGAGGGCGAGGTCGGCCCCGGCGGCGGCCCGGCCGGCGACCTGTACGTCGAGATCGCCGAGACCGCCCACCCGACCTTCCAGCGGCGCGGGGACGACCTGCACTGCACGGTCACCATCCCGATGACGGCCGCCTCGCTCGGCACCCAGGTGCCGCTGCAGACCCTGGACGGGCTGGAGGAGGTCGACATCCGGCCCGGCACCCAGTCCGGACAGTCGATCCCGCTGCACGGCCGGGGCATCACCCACCTGCGCGGCGGCGGCCGGGGCGACTTGATAGTGCACGTCGAGGTGCAGACGCCCACCAAGCTCGACCCCGAGCAGGAGGAGCTGCTGCGCCGACTGGCGCTGCTGCGCGGCGAGGAGCGCCCTTCGGGGACCTTCGCGCCCGGCCAGCAGGGGCTGTTCTCGCGGCTGAAGGACGCCTTCAACGGCCGCTGAGCCGCCGAGCCGGCCCGGACACCGAGCACAGCAGCGGCCCGCGACCCCGTACATGGGGGCGCGGGCCGCTGTCACCCCGGCGTGAGCCGGCCTCTGTGCGCCCCCGGCGGCCGTGTACGCCACCCGGGTGCGTCGAGAGCCCCACGCGCCCACCGGCCCCCTGTCCGGTGCTCCCACCCCGCCCACCCACAGCCCACCCCGCACCCGCACCCGCACCCGCACACCAGCAGCGCAGCGCCAGCCCCGGAGGCAGACCCCGATGACCGCACCCGTGTTCGTCACCGACTCCGCGCGGCTCAGCGGCGCCGCCCCCGGCGCGGTGGTCCGCCTGGACGGTCCCGAGGGCCGGCACGCGGCCGCGGTCAAGCGGCTGGAGCCCGGGGAGGCGGTCACCCTCGCGGACGGCCTGGGCCTCGGCGTGGACGGCACGGTCGCGGCCGTGCACGGCAAGGACGCCGTCGACGTGACGGTCGGCGCGGTGCGCCGGGAGCCCGAGCCGTCCCCGCGGATCGTGGTTGTCCAGGCGCTCCCCAAGGGCGACCGCGGCGAACTCGCCGTCGAGACCATGACCGAGGTCGGCGTTGACGTGGTGATCCCGTGGCCGGCCTCGCGCTGCATCACCCAGTGGAAGGGCGAGCGCGGCGCCAAGGCGCTCGCCAAGTGGCGGGCCACCGCCCGCGAGGCGGGCAAGCAGTCGCGCCGGTTGCGCTTCCCCGAGGTCCGGGAGCCGATGACCACCCGCCAGTTGGCCCCGCTGCTGGCCGGAGCCGCGTTCGCCGCCGTGCTGCACGAGGAGGGCGCGCAGCCGCTGGCCACCGCGGCGCTGCCGCCCGCCGGGGACCTGGTGCTGATCGTCGGCCCCGAGGGCGGGGTCTCCCCGGAGGAGCTGGCCGCCTTCGCCGAGGCCGGCGCCGGACCGTACCGGCTCGGCCCGTCCGTGCTGCGCACCTCGACGGCGGGGGTGGCGGCCGGCGCGCTGCTGCTGGGTCGGACCGGACGCTGGTCCTGATCCGCTGGTCCTGATCCGCCGGTCCTGATCCGCCGCGCCGGACCCGCCGGGCTCGACCCTCGGGGCCGGACCGGCCGGGGTCGCCCGGCGGCCGTTCCCGGGCGGCGGATCGTACCCGACCGGCCGCCCCCGCCCGCCCGCCGGGAGGGCGCTGGCGGGCACCGCCGCGGCCCTCGCCCGCCCGGGTTCGCTGTCGAAGAAAACGCTTCGCACTGTGCGTGCACATGCATAAAGTGACGCCCGTGACCGAAGCCCACAGCACCCTCGCCGGCGCGTACCTGCGCCACCCCCACCTGCACGGCGACCTGATCACCTTCGTCGCCGAGAACGACATCTGGCTCGCCCCGCTCGACGGCGGCCGGGCCTGGCGGCTGACCGCCGATCAGGTCCCGGTCTCGCACCCGAGGTTCTCCCCGGACGGCCGGCACATCGCCTGGACCTCCACCCGCGACGGCGCCCCGGAGATCCACCTGGCCCCCGCCGAGGGCGGCCCCTCCCGCCGGCTCACCTACTGGGGCAGCGGCCAGACCAGACTGCGCGGCTGGACCGCGGACGGCCGCCCGGTCGCCACCACCACCGCGGGGCAGGCCACCCTGCGGCGCACCTGGGCGTTCGCCGTACCGCTGGACGGCGGGGAGCCCGCCCGGCTGCCGTACGGGCCGGTCGGCGGTCTGGCGCAGGAGCCGGGGGACGGGGGGAGGGTGCTGCTGCTGAGCGCCTGGAGCCGCGAGCCCGCGCACTGGAAGCGCTACCGCGGCGGCACGGCCGGCAAGCTCTGGATCGGCTCCGAGGAGTTCGCCCGGGTGCACGCCGGGCTGGACGGCAACATCGAGTCCCCGCTCTGGGTCGGCGGCCGGATCGCCTTCCTCAGTGACCACGAGGGCGACGGGCGGCTGTACTCCAGCCTCCCCGACGGCAGCGACCTGCGCGCCCACACCGCCTCGCAGGACGGCTTCTACGCCCGCAACGCCACCACGGACGGCACCCGGGTGGTCTGGCACAGCGCCGGCGACCTGTGGATCCTGGACGACCTGGAGGGCGCCGAGCCGCGCCGCCTGGACATCCGGCTGGCCGGCCCGGCGACGGGCCGCCGGCCCCGCCCGGTGAGCGCCGCGCACTGGCTGGAGACGGCCGCCCCGGACCGCACCGGCCGGGCCAGCGCCGTCGTCGTCCGCGGCGGCGTGCACTGGCTGACGCACCGTGAGGGCCCGGCCCGGGTGCTGGACGAGACGCCGGGCGTCCGCGCCCGGCTGGCCCGGGTGGTGCCGGGCGAGGACGGCGCGCAGGGCGTGCTGTGGGTGACGGACGCCGAGGGCGACGACGCGATCGAGTACGCGCCGGCCGTGCTGGGCGCCGAGCGGCGCCGGCTGGCCGCCGGCCGGCTCGGCCGGGTGCTCGGCCTCGCCGTCTCACCGGACGGCAAGCAGCTGGCGGTGGCGGCGCACGACGGCCGGGTGCTGCTGGTCACGCTCGCCGACGGCGCCGTCCACGAGCTGGCCCGCAGCACCGACGGCGAGGTCAACGGCCTGGTGTTCAGCCCGGACTCGGCCTGGCTGGCGTGGTCGCAGCCCGCGCTCGGCCCGTGGTCGCTGCGCCAGATCGTGCTGGCCAACCTGGCCACCCGGTCGGTCGGCGAGGCCACCCCGCAGCGCTTCGTCGACACCTCGCCCGCGTTCACGGCGGACGGCAAGCACCTGGCGTTCCTGTCGGTGCGCAACTTCGACCCGGTGTACGACGCGCACGTCTTCGACCTGTCCTTCCCCAACGGCTGCCGCCCGTACCTGATCACGCTGGCGGCCGACACCCCGTCGCCGTTCGGCCCGCAGCGCGCCGGGCGGCCGTTCGGCGGCGAGGAGGACGAGGCCAAGGGCAAGAAGGCGGACGCCGAGGACGGTCCTGAGGCCACCCCCGTCACCCGGGTCGACCTGGACGGCATCGCCGACCGGATCATCCCCTTCCCGGTCGAGGGCGGCCGGTTCGGCAGCCTGCGCGCGGCCAGGGACGGCGTGCTCTGGACGCGGCTGCCGCTGGTCGGCGAGCTCGGCGACGAGGCGGCCTCGCTGGAGGACGAGCGGCCCCGGCCGGTGCTGGAGCGCTTCGACTTCAAGAAGCTGCGCGCCGAGGAGCTGGTCTCCGGGCTGGACGCCTTCTCGGTCACCGGTGACGGTGCCCGGCTGGCCGTGCTGGACGAGGGGCGGCTGCGGATCGTCCCGGCCGACCACAAGGCCTCCGGCGAGGACGACGAGACCGACGTCGACCTCGCCCGGCTGCGGGTCACCGTCGACCCGGCGGCCGAGTGGCGGCAGATGTTCGACGAGAACGGCCGCATCATGCGCGACAACTTCTGGCGTGCGGACATGGGCGGCTTCGACTGGGCGGGCGCGCTGGCCCGCTACCGCCCGCTGGTGGACCGGCTCGGCTCGCACGACGACCTGGTGGACCTGCTCTGGGAGGTCCAGGGCGAGCTGGGCACCTCGCACGCGTACGTGACCCCGCACGGCACCGGCTCCGAGGCGGCCCGCCGGCAGGGCCTGCTCGGCGCGGACCTGGTCAAGGACGGCGAGGTGTGGCGGATCGAGCGGATCCTGCCCGGCGAGTCCTCCGACCCGCGGGCCCGCTCGCCGCTGGCCGCGCCCGGCGCCGCCGTCCGTCCGGGGGACGCGGTGCTGGCCGTCAACGGTCGCCCGGTGGACCCGGTGACCGGTCCGGCGCCGCTGCTGGCGGGCACCGCGGGGCAGCCGGTGGAGCTGACGGTCGCCGGCAAGGACGGCACCGGCCAGCGGCACCCGGTGGTCGTCCCGCTGGCGGACGAGGAGGCGCTGCGCTACCACGACTGGGTGGCCGGGCGCCGGGCCGCCGTCCGCGAGCTGTCGGGCGGCCGGCTGGGCTACCTGCACGTCCCGGACATGGTGAGCGCCGGCTGGGCGCAGCTCCACCGGGACCTGCGGGTGGAGATGGCCAGGGAGGGCGTGATCGTCGACCTGCGGGAGAACCGCGGCGGCCACACCTCCCAGCTGGTGATCGAGAAGCTCAACCGGAAGATCATCGGTTGGGACCGGGCACGGGACGTCGAGGGCGCGGACCCGTACCCGGGTGACGCCCCGCGCGGCCCGGTGGTGGCGCTGGCCAACGAGTTCTCCGGCTCGGACGGCGACATCGTCAACGCCGCGATCCAGGCCCTGAAGATCGGTCCGGTGGTCGGCACCCGGACGTGGGGCGGGGTCGTCGGGATCGACAGCAAGTACTCGCTGGTCGACGGGACGGCGGTCACCCAGCCCAAGTACGCCTTCTGGCTGGAGGGTTACGGCTGGGGAGTGGAGAACCACGGCGTCGACCCGGACGTCGAGGTGCCGATCGCCCCGCACCAGTACGCGGCCGGCGAGGACCCGCAGCTCGCCGAAGGCGTCCGGCTGGCGCTCGCCGCGCTGGCCGAGAACCCGGCGAAGACCCCGCCGGCGCTGCCCGGCCTGTAGTCGCGGCACGGTGGCGGCCGGGCGTCCGCCGGGCGGGCCTCGGTCGGCGCGGCGGCCGGCCGGGGCGGCGGGGCCGCCGCCGGCCCCCCCCCCGCCGGGGCGGCGCCCCCGGCCCGCGCGGGGGCCCGCAGGCCCCGCCGGCGCCGCCGGTCGGTCCTCGCGCGCCGGCCCGCGGCCGCGACGGCGGCCCTCGCGGCGGACGCCTCCTCCGGCATGCTGGTGAGCACCTCGCGG